>JAAYQB010000141.1 GCA_012519525.1 Bacteroidales bacterium
CAACAGAATATACCTTAATAACAGAAAAATCATGACAATTAATGATTTACAGAATTTACACGACAAAAAAGAATGGGATTTTATTTTAAAAGAGACCAAAAAAGGTTATAAAGAAAACCGTATTAAACGTGAAATTTTATTTACTTTACAATTAGAATTATCTAAACCAAAACCAAATATGAATTTTTATAAGGAAATGAAGGAAAAATATTTGAGTTTAAAAGATTAAATTTTTCACATTAACAAACAATATATTATAATATCTACAAAGAAATTAGTGGTCATTGCAAACAAATTTTTAGTACTTTTGTAATAGTTAAATTTTTAGTAGGAAATAAGAGAAATGACAAAACAATTGATTACAGAATTAAAGCACAAAAGCTGTTTAGAAATAGCTAATTTAATTAATAATCAACGAGATATTGGGTCAATTAATTTTATCCTTGAAAATTTAGGACAATTACCAAAGCACTTTGAAGGCAACTTTCTATACGATTTATTGAAACATGCACACCCACAAGTGCGATTGAATGCAGTAAAAAATATTGGAAAACTCAATGGAAATCTAAATATTAGTAAATTAATAGAACTTTACAAAACAGAAAAAGATACAACTGTTCGACGGGAGATAATTTCTGCTATCGGGCGTCAACGAAAACCGGAAAACAAGTCGCTTTTATTTGATTTTTTAGAAGACGAAGATCCGAAAATAGTCTGTCAAGCCATTCGTGGATTGCTCGTTTTTGACCAAGACAAAGAGGTGGAAAACCATTTACGCCCATTAATAAACCACCCTAACGAAATGGTGCGAACAGTGATTTATAAAGAATATTTTGCCAAAGAAACCACCGCAAAATCAACACTACCACACGCCGAAACTTATGATTTTCTAAAAAACATAGTTGTAAATGCCGATGTTCGTCAAGTATTGAAACTTGTACCCGACGAAAGCATACATTTAACATTCACCTCGCCACCGTATTACAATGCTCGCGATTATTCCATTTATCCGAGTTATCAAGCATATTTAGAGTTTTTGAACGAAGTGTTTCGAGAAACGCACCGCATAACCAAAGAAGGACGTTTTTTGATTGTAAACACTTCACCGATAATTATCCCTCGTGTAAGTCGTTCTCATTCAAGTAAAAGATATGGAATACCTTTCGATTTACACCCCTATTTGGTGCAAAACGGTTGGGAATTTATTGACGATATTATTTGGCTCAAACCCGAAGCCAGCGTGAAAAATCGCATTGGCGGATTTATGCAACACCGTAAACCGCTTGGCTACAAACCCAATGCCGTTACCGAATATTTAATGGTTTATCGAAAGCAAACAGAAAAGCTATTAGATTGGAATATTAGAAGTTACACTTACGAAACAGTAGAAGAAAGCAAAGTAGCCGACGGTTACGAAACTACAAATGTTTGGAAAATTGACCCTTGTTTTGACAAAGTACATTCAGCTATTTTTCCTGTTGAATTATGCAAACGTGTCATTCAATATTATTCATACAAAGGAGATTTGATTTTTGACCCATTCGGTGGAAGTGGAACTGTTGGGCGAACGGCAAAAGCCTTAGATAGATTGTTTTTTTTGACAGAACAAGAACCGAAATATTTTGAATACATGCAGTTAAAACAAAAAAACCCAACTCTATTCAAAGAACGAAAAACAAGATTTTTAACTTTGGAACAATTTAAAAAAATAGCAAAATGACATTAACCGACCAAATTGTAAAAAACATAATCAGACGAGTAATAAAATCTCAGGATTACAGAATTGAAATAGTAAATCTAATAAACGCTGAGTTTCTTCAATTTGCAGTAGATTTCTTTAAAAAAATTGTGCTTGCGAAACTTGAAAATAAAGATGTTACTATTGAATGGTACAGGAAAGCATTTATGAACGAGGCTTTACCTGCCGATGATATTGCGATAAATTCAGGATTGAATAAAAAAACAATCAGTAATATGTACGGAACAGCTACAAAAACAATTGTAATAGAAGCAGCTAACGAACATTTTGAGAGTTTATATCAAAACATTCAATCGCTTGTTGAAATGGAAAATGAGATTGATTTAACATTGACAATCAAAATGAAAGGCGTTTCTGTTGATTTGAATGTATCAGAAAGTTTGATTGTTATCAATACTTTGGCGGTTAAACGTGCCGCTTTGCGTGGCGGTTTGTGGAGTACTGCAGGCAAAAGTGCTGAAAAATATCTAATGCTTACCTTGTGTAAACTTTATCAAGTACCTGAAATCAATTACAATGCTTCTCATTTTGTTAAAGATAAAGGGAAAAAAGTAGATAGGGAAATTGATTTTTATTTGCTTAATAACGGAAAAGAATATCTATGCGAAGTCAAATTAATGGGCAAAGGGAATCCCGAAAGTGCCGATGCTATTATAGCCCGTAATAGCGATATTTTTGTCGCAGATACGCTTTCGCAACAAAATAAAAATCAATGCGAGCAATTAGGCGTAAAATGGGTGGCATTAAGAGATAAGGAGGGTTACAAACGTTTCGGAAAGGCACTCAAAGAACTTAATATCCCTCATACCGAATTTACTGATAACCTTGATACACATTTAGACAAAATAGTAAGCGAAATTTTTGACGAATAAAACGACAATGCTAAAATCAACATTCAAATTAACATTTTCACTACTAGGATTTCTATTGGAAAGTTTCCAACCGTTTGTAGCTCAAGTTGACAATTACAAAAAAAACAAAAAGATTTCAGAAAAAGCGAAAGCTGCCTATAATAAAGACCTTAAAAATAAAGTAAACAAACTATATCCCATATCCGAAAAAAATCTAATTTATAAATTCTAATTTTATAAAAATGAAAACACATCTATTGACAATTTTTATTGCGGCTTGGGGACTTTTAGTCTCGGGACAAAACTTACCGACCATAAAGCCGAAAATTCATGCACCTAATAACTACACAAAAGCAGAGCAAGCAATTTGGCAAAAAACACTTGACTTATATGAAAAAACCAGTTCGGGAGAGATTGATTACGAAGAACTTCCTGAACAAGACAAAAAAAGAATTGACTCTTTAGAAGAGGGTTATGGACCAATAACAGACGGAACCGGTTGTAGTTGGTATTGTGCCGGAGGACCTTACAAAATAACTGCATCGTCCCACCTTAAAGAACAAGGAAAAATAAACTATTTACCGGATAACATACACGACTTTAACTTATTTACAGCTTGGGTTCCGGAAAACAAAAACGGTTCATCCATAGGTATGAAAATAAATTTTCACTTTAAACCATTTACCCCAAGAGTTAACGAAATTTTTATCTGGAACGGTTATATAAAAAATAAAGACTTATGGGAAGCCAACTCAAGAGTGGCAAAATTCAAACTAATTATAAACGGAAAGCCCAAAGCCATTCTTGAACTAAAGGACATAACTAACACACAATCATTTAAAATCGCCCCCATTCAATCAACCGACAGCACCAAAGATCTTATTTTAACATTAGAAATTATTGAAGTCTATAAAGGAACAAAGTACAATGATGTAGTAGTGAGCGAAATTAACTTTGACGGATTAGATGTGCATTGTTTTGGGGCAGGAACAGAAATCGTTTTGGCTGATAACTCAACAAAAAAAATAGAAGAAATAACAAACGCAGATTGGATTCTAAGCTACAACTATCTGACAGGTGATTTGGAAAAAGTTAAAGTCTCGCAACTGATTACGGCAAGACACACCAATCTTTTAAAACTTCACTTTGCTGACAGAGAAATCATTGTTACAGACGACCATCCATTTTGGACGAAAGAACAAAAATGGGCATCTGTAAACCCGACAAAATCAAATTATAATTATGAACAAGAATCCGAAGTAGTTCAATTAAAAGTCGGCAACAAAATTTTTGTCCCGACAGAAAATAAGTTTATTGACCTGATTGCCATTGAGAAAATTGAAGAAGAACAATTGACATATACTATCGAATTGACAACAAATGACAATTTTATAGCAAACGGACTTTTAGTAAAAACAGAAAGACCGAAAATTCTAATTTCAAAATCAAAATAAAATGAAACATTTATTAACACTCTATTTCCTTTTCATATTTGCACTTCCGTTATTTTGTCAAGAAAAAAAGTATAGAATCCATTATGATTATACAACTAACAGTTTAGGAAATATCGTTTTGCAAACCGGATTAAAATATAGACGAATTTCCAACGATTCTTCGTGGGGATTTATTAATTCAAAAGGGAATATTGTTATTCCGTTGGATAAATACAGTTTTCTCAATCCGATAGACGAGCAAGGAATGATACTCGCGAAAAAAGACGGGAAAGTAGGTTATATTGATATAAACCAAAATATTTTAATCCCCTTTGTTTATGACGATATAGGTGTTTTTTCTGAATGCGTTGGCTTAGCACCAGCAGCAAAAAATAAAAAGCAAGGATTTATAAATAGAAAAGGAGAGACAATAATTCCTTTTGAATATGACTACTCTTCTTATGTGAGATATTTTTATGAACCGGGAATTGCTGTGCTATTAAAAAACGGAAAATATGGTGTTATTGATGCGGGAAATAAAACAATTCTCCCTTTCATTTATAACAAAATAGATTTTGAGAGAGGTAATAATTATATAATAGCATGGCAACAAGATAAATGGGCATACTTTTCTACAACAGGAGAACAATTATCTGATTTTAATAACTTTGAAATTGTAAAAAAATCACCTTTGGGTTTTTTACCAAAAGACAGTAAAAATCTACCCATTCTTGTGCGAATAGAAGGCGATAAAAAATATTTTTCAGAACTTTATAGAGACATCAAATATCTAAATGCATCAACAAGAGAACAAAGATATATGGAGTCACAAGGAGGTGCAAAGTTTGCTTTTTTAGACCAAAATAATAATTTCATAGTTCCTTTTGGAGTGTATGATTTTGCTGATGCTTTCGGTTTAGGACGAAAAGCGATTGTTGCAAACAAAGGGAAATACGGAATAATTAATGAAAAAGGAGAATTAGCTCTGCCTTTGGAGTATGATTTTATTGAACAGCCTTCAATTTATTCTAATTATGCCAATATTTTTTTGGCTACGAAGCAAAACACGGTTACAGTTTTTGACAAAAACTTAAATGTAATTCCAATAAAAGGTATTGTATCTTACTTGGATTGGGATGGGAAGCTTTATGTAACTAATCAAAAAAACAAAATTGGGCTTATTGACTACAACGGGAAACAAACAATCCCATGTATTTACGATACATTATACAATGAACACTCTGTACCAAGAATTCCCGGATTTATAGCAAAAAAAGATGGGGTTTATGGTTTTGTTTCCGACAAAAATAAAATTATTCAGCCATTTAAATACAAATTCATTTATGCTATAAAAAATGGGAATGTTGTATATGTTGACCAAAATTACAAAGTCGGAATTTTTGACGAAGAAGGCAAAATAATGATACCATTTGAATATGATGCTATTTACAGCACTTGGTATGATTATTCATACATCGAAAAAGAATTTCCAAATACAGAAAACATATTCACTGTTGAAAAAGATGGGAAAATTGGCACTATTGATGAAAATAATAATGTGATAATTCCTATTATTTATGATGGTTTGTCGGGTTGGGTAGAATATGGACCCGAAGCCCATTTTGTGAAAAACAATGATAAATACGGTATAATATCGCCAAAAGGAGACATAATCATACCCATAGAATATGATTATGTCGGACTTCCGGAAAATGGAGTTATTGGAGTTAGAAAAGATGGAAAATATGGCGTAGTATCATGGAAAAATAAAGAAATCTTACCTTGTATTTACGATAAACTTATTTTGGACATTCCTTGGTTCGAGTTTGGAGAAGAGAAAGCAAAACCAAAAATAGTTGCCTTACATCATAATATTTGGAAATATTATGACCTTGAAGGTAAACTATTACAATCGAATGTGCCTTTAAAAGAAATAAAGGAAAAGTATGATTATATACTTAATTGGGATGAACCCTCAAACGAAGAGTATGATTTAGGGAGAGATATGAAATTAAAAGGGGGATTAAAATTAAACGACAAATAATATTTAAACGAAAAGAGCATTTCGGTCTAAAATTTCTAACAATCCTTATCGTTTGTAATTTTTAATTTAGTAATTTTGCATTTAATAATAATTGAATATGGAGAAAGCAGAAAAATGTCCTAATTTTGAGCAATGTTTATTGATTAAGAGCAACAATATCCTTTTGAATCAAAGCGACAAAAGATATTACACAGAGCATTTTTGCCTTGCACCCAACAGTTATTTTACTCATTGCAAACGCTATCAGACCTCAGTAGCCTTGCATTTTTGTCCCGACTTTGTTTTACCCGATACGGCATTAAGCGTGGACGAAATCATTGATAAATATGAGGAAGGATACAATTAACGATTTAAAAGAAAAAATATGACACAATTAGAATTTGATGGAGACGGTTTTTTAACCAACCCCGACATTTGGACCGAAGCAGTTGCTTTAGAAATAGCAAAAGCCGATGGCATAGAGAATCTTACCGAACAACATTGGGCTGTTATCAATGTTATTCGAAAAAACTATATCGAAAAAGGAATGGCACCCATGATTCGTACTATCTGCAAAGAAACGAATCTGAAATTAAAAGATATTTATGTTCTTTTTCCCTTAGGTCCGGCTCGAGGTGCTTGCCGTGTTGCCGGTCTTCCCAAACCTGACGGTTGTGTATAACAAAAACTAAACAGCTATGCTTTGGTATCATTGGCTTACAATAGGAGCATTCTTAGTGTGTATCATCGCACTCATGGCTCATTTTATACGATTAATTTATTTGGGCAAGCCCAAAGACTATTCCCGCAAAAGCGGTAATGTAACAAAAGCTGTTGCTTATTCGGCAACCGTCGCCATGATCGACCATAAAGAATCTGCTTATCTGCATATTCCAACCTATTTTGCAGGCATGGTTTATCATATCGGCACTTTTGTATCTTTCTTATTATTGCTTTTCTTTTTCATCAATATGATTTTGCAAATAACACTTCCTCAATGGATAGTATGGGTATTAATAGCCGGATTAAGCCTGTCGGCTCTTTGCGGATTTAGCTTGCTCATCAAACGTGCTGTAAGCAAGCCCATGCGTAGCCTCAGCAACGCTGACGATTTTATTTCCAATCTATTGGTTAGCTTGTTTCAATTGGCAAGTGTTGCTTATTTACTATGCAGTTGTAAAGAATTAAGTTATTATTTATCAGCTACTATCCTATTATTATACATGCCTGTCGGAAAATTAAAACACTTAGTCTATTTTTTTGCTGCTCGCTATCATTTAGGATTTTTCTATGGATGGCGCAATGTGTGGCCTCCTAAAAAACCGTTACAATGAAAAAGTTAACAAAAGAACAAATAGATAAGGCATTGAAAATATTACGAATGCCCGAAGACAGCAAATTGGTAACCCATCTCAATGCTTGCGTACATTGCGGATTATGTGCCACAAGTTGTGTTTATTTTCTTACGATGAAAGAAGATAAGTACGTGCCGGCACGCAAAGTTGAATTAGTGGCTTCGCTCTATCGTCGCTATTGTACATTGACAGGAAAAATAATTCCAAAATTAATCAACGCACGTGAATTAGATGAAAAAATGGCAGAAGAAATGATTGACCTCTTATATGGAGCATGCACTATATGTGGACGTTGTGTCAAACACTGCTCTATAGGTGTCGACATTGCTTACGTTGTCAAAGTAGGAAGACAAATGCTGGCTGCCATGGATTTGGTTCCGCCCTCTCTGCAATCAATAGTAGATGCGGCACTGAACACCGGCAACAATATGGGAATTACTACCGAAGAATTTACGGATACCATTCAATGGATGGAAGAGGAATTAATAGACGAAATGCAAGACGAAAATGCACGCATTCCTTTGGACGAGAAAAACAAAAACATTCTCTATACACTCAATCCTCGTGAACCTAAATTCTTTCCGCTTTCTATTTCGGCTATGGCAAAAATATTTTATGCAGCCAAAGAAAGTTGGACTTTATCAACAAGCATGTATGATGTTACCAATTACGGTTATTATAGCGGTAACAACGAACACGCTGCCATTATAGCAAAAAAACTATACGATGAAGTAAAAAAACTCAATGCCAACACTTTAGTTTTAGGCGAATGCGGACACGGCTCACGTTCAACTCGCTGGGAAGGACCTAATTATTTAAGTACGGAATACGATTTCACTACGCTTACCGTTGTCGAAATCATCAATGACTACATACGTTCGGGCAGAATAAAACTTGATAAAACAATTATCAATGAAAAAGTTACCATTCACGACCCTTGTAATTTGGTACGCAATGGAGGACTGCTTAACGAAATTCGCTTTGCAGTGAAAAGTGCTGTTGCCGATGTGGTAGAAATGGACCCTTACGGCAACGACAATTTCTGTTGCGGTGGCGGCGGAGGTCAATTAGCAATGAGCGAATACAACGAACGCCGACTCAACATCGGTGCCATAAAAGCCGAACAAATTCGTAAAACGAAAGCCACTATCGTCGTTACGCCTTGCCACAACTGCATTGACCAATTGACGCAACTTAATCATCATTATAAGTTGAATATCAAAATAAAAAGCATAGCAGAAATTGTAGCGGATGCTTTAGTAGTTGAAAATTAATTTTTCACTTCTTTCACAATAAAAGCATCGGGCACCTTCTTGCGATAAAACTGCAAACATTTGCGAGCTTGTTCCATGCTGACATAAGGTCCTACTTGGTATTTATAAACATTGTTGTGTTTAACGGTAAAAATCCTGTCGCCGTCCTGCAAACGATAATCACCCTCACGGTGATTGCCCCCCACGCCTACTTGTATATAATAAACCGTATCCAAATTACTTATATCTACAATACTGTCCGTTACAGCTTTCCGAATACATTGCGGATAGGTAGTTATTTTTTCGATAACATTATTGGTATTAACAAACAACAAAGCACCTTTTCCCCAATAAAAAGACGCAGGCATTTCATCTATAAATTGAACGGTAAAAGAATAAACAAGCGTATCTTGTCGAGGGAACCGATTCCATATTACCGTCAATAGATTGTCGACGGTATCCCAAATAGTTCCCTGATTATCAGCAATCATAACTTTCGAAGTAGGCAATACTACTTGTTGCCAACGTACTTTGTCTTTTGCTTGAATATGACAAAAATAAACTTTCGTCAGCAAAGTTTGCCGCACCGTGTCTATATCGGTAACTATATGAATAGTTTGAGCTTTTGAAAATTGTATTCCTGCTAAAAAATAAACAGCAAAAAACAAAACTATTTTTCTCAACACCATCTTAACTAATACCTTACAATATCAATATTCGACAAGCCCGATTGAATATAAATATTTACAACACCTTTCAGCGTATCGCTTTGATGAGCAGCGATGTATTTGTCGTCTTGTTTATTAAAATCTTTTAAGTTGAGATGGGTCATTCCTGATTCGTCATGGACAATGCATTGCATACTTAAAGGAACTTCTATTTTAGTGGCTGCAACACCCGTAGCGAGCTTGACTTCCACATCGGAATATAAGGTTCCTATTTTAATATAAAACTCTGTTACACCTGCATTTGCTTCTATTTTTCTTACTTTAAAATTCGATAAATCAAACAGGCATTTTGCAGCACCGGCATCTACATTAATAGACCATATAGGCGATGGATGCAAGAGAATTTCATAATCTTGTTCTCCATAAGAAAATGGTAAAGCATAACAATTCAGCTCAATTTCCGAATGTAAATCTTCTTCGTCTTTTTCGTGCCGAATACTTACTTTGTGATTTTTTTTATCCGCCCCTAGTATACTCACTAAATCATCGCCCGAATTGATAATAAATTGTCCCCCTGAAAGACTCATTGACAAATCAATAGTCTGATTGATTGAAATACTATCTACTTCTTTCGTAAACAACACTTTAGTCTTTATTTCTTCTGAAGATAGCGATGAAATGTTTTGAATTTTTTCAGGCATTACTACTATAAAAACAGCTAAAGCCAACACCAATAAATCCAATATGATTTTACACACATCTTTAATAGGCAAAATGCTTATCCCTATCCAAACCAACACAAAGGGCCATAATAAAAACATGCTGCTAAAAGAAATAGTAATAACATTTATCATTTCTAAAAACCATAGAACAGCTATGGTTATCAACAAAATACCCCAAAAAAGATTTTTATATTTCATGGTTTTAGTTCTTTTTTGATTTCACACTCGTAAGCACCAACAATATTCCCACTAACGCCAACAACAAAGGGAACCAATAAGAGAATCGTAAAAACGGGAAAAAATTACGAAGAAAGAAGAAAATACCTACCAATATCAATAACAATCCGACAATCAAAGCACTCATATTTAAAGCTCTTTTCTTTATATTTTTTATATCGGTTTCCGAATAGGCAGGTTCTTCTTGTTTAACTTCATCGCCGTCAATTTCAATATAATCAGTGAAAACATCATCTTCGTAAGGCATGATAATCATCAAAATAAGATAAATAAACAAACCACTTCCTCCCAAAAATATCATTGCCAAAAACACCGCTCTCACAATTAAAGGGTCTATATTGAAATACTTAGCAATACCACTACAAACGCCGGCTATGCGTTTGTCTTTTGTACGAACAAATTTTTTATCCATAAAATTTTATTTTTAATTAAAATTCAGGAGCTAATAACCATAATATCAGATACAATATCAATCCTCCACCACCAAAAATCGCCAATGCTACAAAAATTGCTCGCAACAATGTAACATCTACATTAAAATATTCGCTCAGTCCTCCGCATACTCCGGCTATATATCTATTGCTTACACTCCGTGTGAATTTCTTATATCCCATCTTACTTGCTTTTAATAACAGCTATCGACAAAATAAGTCCTAAAACCACTCCCAATATAGCAGCAAACAATACTTGGAAATTAGTCGGCAATATAAATGTAAGTGTGTGTGCAGGAATCCAGAACAAAGGAATTGTCTTCTTAAAAACAAAATTCCATTGCACGTCCCAATTCAAGGTAGTAATAATTTTCTTGACGGGTATGGGTTTCCATAAACAACTTACTTTTCCTTCATGGTTCACTATATGAGTGTCGGTAATTTTATGTAAAGTCATAAAAACGGGAGCAAAGCTTGTGTTCATCATCACACTGATAAAGAAAGCACCTAATAATTTCATTGCCGAAAAACCTCCGCCCATTGCTTCTGCCATTCCATGAAAAACAGCAAATTTATCCATAAAAGCCGGAACACCGCTTCTAAAAATCCCCATAGCTGCTGCTATCCACATTCCATAAAATCCCCAAATAATAGCACGCGGCAGCAAACCAAATCCCGAAACGATGTATTTTCCTGTTTTAATACGCAAGCCCAAGACTTCGCCAAAAGTAGCTAAAATAGCAAACTTTAAGAAAGCCAAAGAAATAGGATTGACGGTATTCCATTGATTATACACATTGTAAACGCTATCGAATAGAAAGAAAGGTGTAAAAAACACAATCACTCCTAAGACAGCCCATACATAAGAATTTTTCATCTATTATTTTATTTTTAATTATAACTTTAGACGATCTTTAAAAGGAAGAAAAGTCATAAAATCAGCATGATGCACTATATAAGCTTCGGTCGAACGTTTTACCAAATCGCCTTCGCCCGCATGAGCTGCAATGATATGACAAACGGCAGCAGGTACACCGCATTGCTCAGCAAGAGATACACCCGAAAAAGGATGACGCAAATATTTACCGTAACTGCCTACACAAGATTTTCCGTCTTTCATTTCATACTCTAACAGCTTACCGACATCGGCTAAAATAGCTCCCGCTATAACATGGTCCATATTAATAGGTAGCTCATCTTTGAAAAACTCCTGCATTTTTATCGCCGACTCATAAGCCACATGTACCACACAGCGTTTGTGTACCATAAAACTCACTTTTAAATCAGGACCGCAAAGCAAAGTGAAAGGTATAGTATTCAAATCATCAATAGTTAATACACTTTTCGACAATGCCAACTCCCATGTTTTTGCAGTTTTTAAACGCAAATCTTCATCTTTAATCCAAAGCAACTCAGGCCATAAATCTAAAACTTCTTTTTTCATAAATATATATTAATTGTTAATCTATAATCCTATTCCGTAATATTCAAATTTATTTTTTTTCAGTTCATTTCCATCGTAAATATTTCTACCGTCAAAAATAAGCGGTTTTTTCATCACTTTATGCACAATAGACCATGTGGGCATACGAAACTCTTTCCACTCAGTAACAAGAAACAAAGCATCGGCATCATCTACAGCATCATAAATATCGTTGGCATAGATTATTTTATCTTTCAATCTACGTTTTGCTTCTTTCATCGCCACGGGATCGTAAACCTTAACAATACAATCCGCATCTAACAATTTTTTAATCAATACCAAAGCCGGTGCCTCACGCATATCGTCCGTTTCGGGCTTGAAAGCCAAACCCCATAACGCAATTCTTTTCCCTTTTAAATCTCCTTTATAATAAGCGTTTAACTTATCAAAAAGCACCGATTTTTGTCTTTCGTTCACCTCTTCCACTGCTTTTAAAATCCGCAATTCATGTCCGTTTTTTTCGCCTATCTTTATTAATGCTTTTACATCTTTTGGGAAACAAGAACCGCCATAACCAACACCCGCATAAAGAAACTTATTGCCAATACGCGTGTCGGTGCCTATGCCTTTGCGTACCATATTGATATTGGCATTGACCTTTTCGCACAGATTAGCAATATCGTTCATAAAACTAATACGTGTAGCTAACATGGCATTAGCCGCATATTTTGTCATTTCAGCCGAAGCTATATCCATAAATATAACACGAAAATTATTAATTAAAAACGGACGATAAAGAGCAGCCATTATTTCCTCCGCCTTTTTGGATTCCACGCCTACTACTACCCTATCCGGACGCATAAAATCGCTAACAGCATCGCCTTCTTTCAAAAATTCGGGATTAGAAGCCACATCAAATTCTATTTTCAAACCTCTCTTATCCAATTCTTTCTGAACTGTTTGGCGTACCAAAACCGCTGTTCCTACCGGTACCGTACTTTTGGTTACTATTAATTTATAAGACTTCATGTGTTGACCAACCGTACGAGCAACTTCTAAAACATATTGCAAGTCGGCACTTCCGTCTTCATCGGGCGGTGTCCCTACTGCCGAAAAAATTATTTTTGCACCGTCTAAATTATCTTGTAAAGATGTGGAAAACTGCAAACGTCCCGCTTTCATGTTCTTTTCCACAATAAACTCTAAACCGGGCTCGTAGATTGGAATAATTCCTTTTTTCAGATTTTCTATTTTTTCTTTATCAATATCTATACAAACCATAGGAATTCCCATTTCGGAAAAACAAGCCCCCGTTACCAAACCTACATAACCTGTTCCAACTACTAATACTTTTGAATTCAATGCATTAAATTTTATATGTTTATAAATAGTTTAACAATGCAAATGTATAAAAAAAAACAATAGCAGAACAAAAAAGATTTTAGTAAAAAACAAGAAACTAAACAAATGTCTTAAAAAAAAATATTACCTTTGCAATTATTTATTAATTTATTTTCAGTAAAATATAAGAATGTATAGAACAAATACTTGTGGTGAATTAAACAGCAGCAACATACAACAGCAGGTTTGTCTTTGCGGATGGGTGCAACGTATACGCAATTTAGGAGGCATGACTTTCATTGATTTACGCGACCGCTATGGCATTACACAGCTGGCATTTAACATGAATACCAATGCCGAATTATGCGAGCAAGCACGCAAATTAGGACGTGAATACGTCATACAAGTTAAAGGAAAAGTAGTGGAACGTTTTAATAAAAACAAATCCATTCCTACGGGTGATATTGAAATTGATGTAACGGAAATCAACATTCTCAATGCTTCCAAATTACCACCTTTTACCATTGAAGACCACACCGACGGAGGTGATGAGTTGCGTATGCAATACCGCTATTTAGACCTAAGACGCAACACTGTACTAAAAAACATGGTATTTCGTCATCAGCTGGCAATCGAAACACGTAACTATTTGAACCAACTTGACTTTTTAGAAATAGAAACCCCATTTTTAATTCGTTCAACACCCGAAGGAGCACGCGACTTTGTGGTTCCCTCACGCTTAAACATTGGGCAATTTTATGCACTACCGCAATCGCCTCAACAGTTTAAACAATTGTTAATGATAGCCGGTATGGATAAATATTTTCAAATTGTCCGTTGTTTTCGAGACGAAGACTTGAGAGCCGATCGTCAGCCCGAATTTACACAAATTGACTGCGAAATGGCATTTGTTACACAAGAAGATGTAATTCAGTTATTTGAAAACTTATTTATTCATTTATTTAAAAAATTAAAAAATATAGAACTCAACAATTTTGAACGCATTAGCTACCATAACGCAATGAAACGCTACGGTAGCGATAAACCCGATATGCGTTTCGATATGCAATTCGTTGAATTAAATCACCTTCTACAACATAGAGACTTTAAAATTTTTAACGAAGCCGAACTGATAATCGGTATTTGTGCCAAAGGATGCGGCTCTTACACACGCAAACAAATTGATGAGTTAACCGATTTTGTTAAACGTCCGCAAATAGGAGCAAGCGGATTGGTATATGTTCAATGTCTTGACAATAACACCTTTAAATCATCTGTCGATAAGTTTTACACACAAGAAGACTTACAAAATCTTGCCGCCGCTTTTAATGCGACAAGCGGAGATTTACTGCTTATTCTTTCAGGGAAAACGGAAAAAACAAGAAAAGCCCTTGGTGAATTACGTTTAGAAATGGGCAATCGCTTGAATTTACGTGATAAAGAACATTTTAAAGCTGTTTGGGTGGTTGATTTCCCGATGTTTGAATGGGACGAAGAAACACAACGTTTTTATGCAAAACATCACCCTTTTACTTCACCCAAGCCGGAAGACGTTGCTTTATTAGACAGCGGCGATATTGCCAAGATAAATGCCAACGCTTACGACTTAGTCATCAACGGAGTTGAAGTCGGCGGCGGTTCTATTCGTATTCACGACAGAGACTTACAAAAAAAGATATTTCGAACTCTCGGATTTAGTGAAAGTGAAGCACAGCAACAATTCGGCTTTTTAATGAATGCTTTTGAATACGGCGCCCCTCCACATGGCGGCATTGCTTTTGGCTTCGACCGTATGTGTGCTGTTTTTAACGGCATTGACTCCATACGCGACTTTATCGCTTTCCCTAAAAACAATCTCGGACGCGATGTAATGATTAATGCTCCTTACCAAATTAGCAATGAACAATTAAAAGAATTATCCATTCAAATCAACTATTCAGAAAAAGACGAATAAGATGCACGAACGTTATGTAGATAGAAAGCTGTATTTTAAAGAACAATTTTTCACTACCGAAAAATATGTCATTCCTTATATTAACGAAGTTTTTCCCATTAGTGAAAACACCGAAGTATTGGAAATCGGCTGTGGAGAAGGAGGTAATCTACAGGCTTTCTTGGATTTGCAGTGTCGCTGTGTAGGTATTGATATTAACGAAAAACAAATTGACAACGCAAAACTTTTTTATGAGAATCATCCGCATAAAAATAAAATAGAATTTATACATTCCGACATTTATAAGGTAGACGGGAAAAACCTTGTCTTCGACCTTATCATTATGCGTGATGTTATTGAACACATTCCTAATCAAGAGTTTTTTATGCAATATGTAAAAAAATTCTTGAAACCCAATGGCGTCATTTTCTTTGGTTTTCCGCCATGGCAAAATCCTTTTGGAGGACATCAACAAGTATGTCAAAGTAAGTTATCTAAAACACCTTATTTCCACTTACTTCCCACCCCACTCTATCGCAGGATGTTAGAACGTTTCGGAGAAGATCCTACCGGTTTATTAGAAGTTAAAGCAACGGGAATTTCTATCGAACGTTTTCATCGAATTTTACGAAAAGAAAAATACATTATTACAAAAAACGACTACTACTTTATCAACCCTAATTATGAAATAAAATTTCGCATGAAACCTAAAAAGGTAATAGCACCGTTTCGATGGATACCTTATTTACGCAATTTTTACACAACAGCTTATTATGCTGTTGTAAAACCTATTCAACAACCAATTCAATAAAATTTACAGTATGAAAAAAATATTAGGCATAGGCAATGCATTAGTAGATGTTTTAATGGAAGTGGAAGACGACCGATTGTTAAACACTTTCAATTTGCCCAAAGGAAGCATGCAACTTATCGACCATCAAAAAGCAAAATTCATTGACAATCAGACAGCTAATTTAAAAAAGACAATAACTACGGGCGGTTCGGCAGCAAACACCATACACGGCATTGCACGTTTAGGGACAGCTACCGGATTTATAGGAAAAGTAGGAAAAGATAGCAAAGGACATTTGTTTTATAAAGATATGAAAGACAGTGGAACTCACCCTTTGTTAATCGAATCGGAATCCATGTCGGGATTTGCTTTAACATTTGTTTCTAAAGACGGCGAACGTACTTTTGCCACCTATTTAGGAGCTGCCTCCGAATTAACCCCCGACGATATTTCGGAACATCTGTTCGATGGATATACTATTTTTCACATAGAAGGTTATTTAGTACAAAATCATGAACTTATACATAAAGCGGTAGCACTTGCTAAAGCAAAAGGTCTTACCGTCTCTTTGGACTTGGCAAGTTACAATATTGTCAACGAAAACTATGATTTTCTGCACGAGTTAGTAGAAAAATACGTGGATATCGTGTTTGCCAATGAAGAAGAAGCCAAAGCGTTTACAGGAGAAGAACCCGAAAAAGCACTTGGCAAAATTGCCGAAGTTTGCGATATTGCCATTGTAAAAGTAGGTCCTAAAGGTTCTTTTATTAAAAAAGAAGAGCAAATGCATCTTATTCAACCTTATCAAGCAAATTGTAGAGACACTACCGGAGCAGGCGATATCTATGCTTCGGGCTTTCTACATGGCTACATTAACAACTATCCATTAGCAAGATGCGGAAAATTAGGCTCTTACCTTTCTTCAGAAATCATTCAAGTAATTGGACCAAAGTTTTCGGATAAACAATGGAATGAAATACTAAAAAACCGAAATGATTAAGAAAAATTAGCTATCTTTGCAGAAAAAAAATAGACGTAAATTAGCTATTGAAATGGGATATGAAATATTTTATAAAAGATTAAATCACAAGTGTTTTTTATTTCAATTATCCTTTTCTACAAACCTACACGATAAAATCGATATCAAAAAAAATGATAAATTGTTTTTATAAGGAAAAGAAATGATACGATTAGGAATTAATGGATTTGGAAGGATAGGCAAATTGGTTTGCCGCATGCTTTTGAGTGATGAAAATTTCGATTTAGTGCAAATCAATGACCCTATGTCAACCGAAGCGATTGCACATCTTTTAAAATACGACAGTTTACATGGGCTGTATGAGACGGATGTTAGTTATGGCGATAATTTTATTAGCGTCAATGGCAAACAAGTAGCTGTTACTCATTGTACAAGTCCATCTCTAATTCCATGGAAAGAACACGGTGCTAAGATTGTCATTGATTCAAGCGGAAAGTTTAAAACAGCTGTAGGTCTTCAAGGTCATTTAGATAGAGGAGCTGAAACCGTGATATTAAGCTCTCCCGCCGACGATGATTCTATTATCCGAACGGTGGTAATGGGTGTTAATCACAACACTATTACCATTGAAGACAAAATCATTTCCAATATGTCGTGTACGACCAATTGTGTGGTCATTATGTTGCAAGTGCTACTTAAACATTTTGGCGTAAAAAGAGCATTTATGAATACCGTTCATCCTTTTACCAACAATCAAAATTTACAAGACGGCTTTCATAAAGATTTACGTAGAGCAAGATCGGCATTCAACAACATCATTCCTACAACAACTTCAGCCATTAAAGCTACGACTCTCATATTTCCGGCATTAAAAGGTCGCTTCGACGGATTTGCCACCCGTGTTCCTGTTGCCGATTGTTCGTTTGTTGAACTGACAGCTCAATTAGCAACAAAAACCAATGTTGATGCTATTAACGCAGTGTTTTTAAGCGAAGCAAAAGGGGAATTGCAACATTATTTAGAATACACCAACGCTCCCATTGTCAGTAGCGACATTCAAAGAAACAGACATTCAGCCATTTTCGATGCACAGCTTACACGTGTATTAGACGACGATTTGATACAAATTATTGCATGGTATGATAATGAAGCAGGGTATTCAGCCCGCATTGTTGATTTAGTAAAATATATATCCAAAATTATGAACGTATGAAACAAGAAATAAAATCGAAAGCCCTTGAAGTAAACCTTTCTAAAACACAAAAAATCAAAGTTGATATTCCGGAAGAACATCTTTGGTTTATCTCTCTTTCGACTAATTATTACGGTATCAATCAACGTACTACCGATTTTTTCAAAGAACTTCACCACCCCTATTCCAACAATAAAATAGTTACCGATGCACTTATTAAAATTCTGAATGATGAATTTTGGGTATATAAACAATTAGAAGAAGAAAAAAAAGAAAAAGTTTACGATATTTTATTCGGAATTTTCAAGATGTTACTCAATAGAAAACTACCGGATAAAGAATCTAAACATATAATACAAAACTATTTACAGTTTTTTTCTAACAATTTTGACGATATAAAACTGCTGAAAAACGGCGTCAGCAACTTTATAAAAATGCTTGACGAAAACATGGAAGATAATCTATTCAGTTATCTAAGTAATATTTCGTTTTTAAGAAATTCTTTAAAAGAAGTAGCCTTTCATGAAGATAGTAAACAGTTGGTTTTCAGTTTTATGAAAAAACTCTTCCTCGAAAATATTAATTTTTGGGAAAGTACAACAAAAATTGAAGAGTGGTACGAAAGTGTAAAAGATAAGTTTTCAGAAGATTATTCAGCTATTATTCAACAAATCGGAAAAGAATTTTATAAAAATTACCGACAACACATCAATCAGGCTAAAAACTACGACGAATTAATAAAATACAGTTTTACTTTTTCTGAAATTATTGATTTTTTGAGAAACAAAATTGTAGAATTTAAAGAAGCTACCGATCAGTTTGTGTTTATTTTCTATCTGCTTCACCTTCCGGGAACAATCTATCACAGAGACTATATTTTAGTAGATTTAAACAGAGCTATTAAAAGAATCGGCAGTGAATGCAATATTGACCAATGTATCAACTCAATAGATATTTTATTCTCTTTGTTTTCCGACTTTAAATTGAGCAATACAAGTTTCATTCTCGATTCGATTTTGACTTTAGGAAAAGAGATTATCAACACAAAAAACACGGACTTAATTCATTATTTTGAAGATAAAACCATACAATTTGGTTTTATTAGTCCGGGTGTTGCCTATTTGACCAACGATTGGGAGGTAAAAGTGAATCCCAATCACATAAAAAACATACGTGTCTGGCAAGAACTCATTGCTTATGACCCTCTTACAATGAAAAAACTATTGTCTTCGCTCATTATTAATTTGCGTATAGGAGGTATTTTTATTTTCGATACCGATCTTTTCCAAAAAGATATTACAAAATTCTTAAATTCAAACATATCGCCTATTTACAAGCAAGTAAAACAATTATTGAGAATATACCCCGTATATTTTAACGAAATTGGAGCCGAAGGACAACTGAGAGACGTAACGACAAAAATTGACGAACTCTCAAATCGTGCCGATAAATTAATTCACTTTTTAAGAAAACAAGTACATACCGAAGGTAGCAATTCGCATATCAATATTACGTTGGATATCATTAAATTCTGGTATCATAAAGACAAAACAAAATTGAAAGCCATCGTTCCCGAAAATGTGTATGTTACCATTGACCCCGATGGACAATGGGTAGAGGGTGTCAATAAAGTTTTGATAAAAACCTGCGAACTCAATAATTGCCGACTCGAAGATTTAATCAATCTTGACAAAGATACATTGCAAAACTATTTAAATCGTTTACCAAACCCTAAAAGTAAAGATTGTCAACGAGTTGCTTTAATAATAGAACTATATCACCTATTAAAAGAAAAATACTTATTCTCAACCAATAATTTAAGTGCTTTATTAAGCAAGTTTCATTATATAGAACAAAACACCATCGACTCCTTGATTACTTATATTGATGAAGGAAATAATTTTGAAGCTTTGAAAATTATTTATTCTATAATGAAACTGTTGAATGAAAAGATTTTCGATACAAAACAAAGCGAAGGTTGGGAAAACATTTACTATAAACGCCATATCGCCTTTGGCATTCCTTCTATGTATGGACAATACCGTGAGGAAAAGTTTGAGGCGATGGGACTTACCTTCCGATTAGAACAGATTGCCGCTACTTTAGTAGATAATATAATAGGAGAAATAAAAACCGAGTATTTTACAGCACGAACACTGAAAGATGTTTTCTCTGTTATTCAACTCATTAGGGAAGGTTTAGGTCTTGACGGAATTTATAATCAAGGATTTGACTCAAATTTGAAAATGCTACAATATAGTCTGACTTCCGAAAGTTTTACTATGCGTCAGTATATCAACATTTTTCAATTTATGGAAAAAAGTCTGAAAGAAATCATTAACAATTATTTCATTCGACCTTACGAAAAACAATTAGCACTCATTATACCTACTTATTTCTCGGAAGATAAAATAAAAAGCAAAAATGACCAACGCAAATTAATCATACAACAATCGGAAGTTTTCTATAGAGACTTATTGTCATCGGCATTTCTCATCCAATCACTTGATAATTTTATCGGGCAAGTACTTAATAATTTAAGGCGGATGAGCACCGTCTTATCCGACGTTGAGATTCAAAATATTATGTCTTATAATCCTGATAGTGTCATCAGTCCACTCTACCGCGAAACCGTAGAAATAGACAACCAAGTTTTTCTTGGATCCAAAGCCTATTATTTAAAAAAATTATACCTCAACAATTTTCCCGTACCTCCCGGCTTTGCCATCACTACGGAAGTATTCAGACGCTTGAAATCAATTATGAAAATTCAGTCTTTATACAATGAAATTGATGAGCTGATAAAGAAAAATATTTCAGAATTAGAAAAAATTACAGGACTTGAATACGGCAATCCCGAAAAACCTTTATTATTGAGTGTCAGATCGGGAGCAGCTATCAGTATGCCCGGTGCAATGAATACTTTTCTAAATGTAGGAATGAATGACGAACTGACGGAAGCACTGAGTAAAAAAGACAACTACCCTTGGACCTCATGGGATTGTTATCGTCGTTTACTACAAACTTGGGGTATGGCATACGGACTCAACAGAAATGATTTTGACAAAATCATGTTAGACTATAAAAACAAGTATAACATCCAACGAAAAATTGATTTTACACCTAAAATCATGAGAGATATTGCTTTTGCCTACAAAGAACACTTAAAAGCAAACAACATTGCATTCGAGTCCGACCCGTTTAAACAAATTAAGCAAGCAATTATTGCCGTGTTTAACAGCTGGGGTGTAGGAAGAGCAAAAGTCTATCGCGAACATTTACAAGTTGCCGATGAATGGGGTACTGCCGTCATTATACAACAAATGATATTCGGTAACCTTCATAGAGAATCAGGCTCCGGCGTTCTTTTCACTCACGACACACAAGATAATATTCCCGGAATCAATTTAACGGGCGACTTTTCGTTTCTTAGTCAAGGCGAAGACATAGTAGCCGGACTTATCAACACTCTACCGATTAGCGAAAGTCAGCGAAAACGTTATTACCACAACAGTCCTATTTCTTTAGAATCGGGATTTCCGAAAATCTATAACCGACTCAAAGAAATTTCTCATGATTTAATAGAAAATCACGGCTTTGCCCATCAAGAAATCGAATTTACCTTTGAACATACGGAACCCGAAGACCTTTACATTCTCCAAACCAGAGATATGATTATCAACAAGCAACAAGAAACAGAAATTTTTGCTACCCTTGAAAAAGAAATGGAGTTGGTAGGTACCGGAATCGGCATTGGCAATCGAGTGTTGAACGGAATGATTGTCTTTGATTTTGAGGATTTATTAAGTATGAAAGAAAAATATCCCGACAATAACGCCATACTCGTCAGACCCGACACCGTCCCCGATGATATTGAATTGATTTTCGAATGCGAAGGATTGTTAACAGGAAAAGGCGGTGCCACGTCGCACGCTGCCGTTACAGCCGGAGGCTTAGGAAAAGTTTGTGTCGTCAACTGTGCCGATATGATGGTGTATGAAAACGATAAAAAAGCCATCATAAGCGGCGTTGAATTTCATTCGTTCGAACTCATCGCAATCGACGGAATAAAAGGAAATGTATACAAAGGAAATTACCCCTTAAAAACTCAAGAAATATTTTAACTTCACTAAAAATTTATAGATATGTTTCAAATTAACAACAAAAAAACTCTCGGTATCAACAGTTTAGGAAGAATAGGAAAGCTAACTTTATGGTACCATTTGTCGACTCGCTATTTTGATAAAATTGTCATTAATGTTGGAAGAGAAGTAGGTAAAAAATTTGAAGATTTAATTCATGCAATGACCATCGACACAACCTATGGAAGATTAGACACTTTCTTGTACGGTTATAGTGGAAAAAAGGCAAAAATTGAAATAATCGACAGAGATGCCGGTGTCATTAGTATAGATGGTATTACTGTAAAAGTTTTGTACACCGACAGAAATCCACTCAATATTAAATGGAGAGAAGAAGGCGTGAAAATAGTTGTAGATTGCACAGGAAAATTCCTCGACCCAACACTACCGGCTAACGACCCTAAAGGTAGTCTACGGGGACACATAGAAGCAGGTGCGATGAAAGTCATTACAAGCGCTCCGTTTAAAATTAAAAATGCCGCTTTAGACAATCCCGACAATTATCCGACTTTGATATACGGTGTCAATCATAATTGCTTTGATTCTCAAAAACATCACATGATATCGGCTGCAAGCTGCACCACAACGGGACTTGCTCACATGATAAAACCCTTAGTTGACGACGAAGAAACAAAAAGAGTATTAACAGCCAGTATGTCAACCGTACACGCTGCCACTAACTCACAAAGCGTTCTCGATTCGGTTCCGGCAACAGGAACATCGGATTTACGCAAAAACAGGTCGGTACTTAACAATATTATTCTAAGCTCAACGGGAGCAGCAAAAACACTCGAAAGAGTGATTCCGCAAGCAGCATCTTTCGGTTTTATGGCTGACTCTATTCGTATTCCGACACCTACAGTTTCTCTCATCTCTCTGAATATCACTTTCGATTCTCGCTTGAACGACAATGGCATGCCCATTATCAATGCCGAATACATAAAACAACTTTATCATACGGCAGCTGCAGGTTCTCAAAAAAATCTTTTGGTTTTTTCGGATGAGCAAAACGTTTCCACCGACCTAATGGGGCTTTCTGCCGCAATCGTTATCGAAGGAAATGAACTTCACACGCGTACGGGATTTTTACAACTCAACGCCGAAACATTAGCACATGCCGGCATACAAGGAGTTAACGAAGTAAACATCCCTGTAACGCATGCTAAAATAATGGGTTGGTACGACAATGAATTCGGAAGCTACGTTTATTGCTTAGGACAACTCACTCAATTTATTGATTCACAATTAAATTAATAGGAAATACAAGCGATACCCTACCCTATTTCCACTCATCGGATGAACTCCAATTCATCCGATGAGTAATTCCAAAAAAAAAATTATATTTGATTATCAAGCTCTTTAAGAAAAGATTAAAATTAAAAAAAAACAGCTTACTTCTTAGTTTTTTTTGTATATTTGCACATTGAAATTTGTATAATTTTTCATTGCTGTCCGATAAAACTATATAAGTGTAAAAATGCATATATCAATTGCTGATTATCAGTGGTTGATGTGTTCTTTTAGATTTTCCAAGCCTCCCTCAATCAAAAAGTGTTAGTTGAGGTGGAG
>JAAYQB010000142.1 GCA_012519525.1 Bacteroidales bacterium
TGCTCATATTGGTTAATTGTTATTTTTACAGTTGCAAAATTAACCAAAAAGGGGCTAATTCAAAAAAGAATTAAGCCCCTTTTTTTTACCACCCTAAAAAACTTTTATCGGACAGCAATGATTTTTTTTATACAATTAAATAAATTTGAATATGCAAATGTATAAAATATTTTTAATAAGCAAGCTATATTTATTAATAAATTTTTGTTAAAAAATATAGCTTTGATAATCAAGAGAAAATAGGGTAGGAGAGTAAAAGTAATAGCCAAAAAAAAGAGGGTTTTTGCCCTCTTTTTATGTTCATCATTGATTGGTTTATTATTTTTTCTTCTTTTTTGTGTCTTTTTGATGTATGTTTTCATCAGTTGCAACTTCTTCTTCTTCCGCATTGTTTTCTTCTTTATTTACTTTTTCCTTTTTCGATTCTTTTTTCTCAGGGTATTGATATACGGCAACATAATGCTTGGTGTTGAAGAGAGGTTGGATAACACTGAGTATATCTTTGACTGTTAATTTTTCTAAGAGTTCTTGATAAGAAATGTATTCATTTAAAGGATCACCGTTAAAATATTGTTCTGAGATGTAGTTTTTCCAATATGTATTCTTTTTGAGATTTACTTCAAGTGATTTTTTTATTTGTTCTTTTGCTTTTTGCAGTTCTTCTTTGGAAAAACCTTTTGTCAACAATTTGTTATAAATACCAAAAATTGTTTTACTGATTTTTTTTGTTTTTTTAGGATCGCAATTAATATATACGAGAGAAGTATAAGTGGTTTCAGGATATTTAGTGTACTGAAATTGAAGAGCAGGCGAGTAAGTTCCTCCCATTTTTTCTCTAATAATTTCATAAAGTTTGATTTGCAATATTTCTTTAAAAATATCCAAACATAGATTGGTTTTAGTATTCCATTCATATTCATTGTCTAAAGCAATAGCTACAGAGCTTTTATTATCCATTCCTACATAAATATTTACTTCTTTTGTTTCGTCAGGGAAGCCGTAATACACATTTTTAAATATTTCTTTTTTGTCAGATGTCGGCAAACTACCTAAATACTTTTCAAAGAGAGGTAAAATAGTATCTTCTTTGATGTTCCCAACAAAGGTGAAAATTAAATTACTAGCATTACCGAAGCGATCTTTATAAATATCCAATGCTTGTTTATAAGTGGCGTTGTTAATAAAAGTTTCACTGGGAATTGCTATGCTACGCGGATCATTTTGATTGAGTGTTTTATTAAGTGTATCAATAAATACAAATAGGGGATTTCCTGTGATGAATTTCAATTGATTTTTAGTTTCTGATATAACAGCTTGAAATGCAGTTTCATCAAATCGAGGGGCATCAAAATATAAATACAATAGCTGTAGCATAGTTTCGATATCTTTTGGCGTACTGCTGCCGTAGAAACCATTGGCTATAGGATTGATAAAAGGGGTAATACTGATATTTTTTCCTTTTAGTTTTTTATTTAAAGCTACATAATCAAACTCGCCTAATCCCGAACGTTCGACTAAAGCAACTGCAAATAGAGTAGAGGGGAAATCGTACAAAGAATACAAAGACGAACCGCCCGGTGCTTGAGCTGTCATTAATATTTCATCATCTTTAAAATCAGTGGGTTTAATGATAAATTTAATGCCGTTTCCCAATGTGTATTCTGTTGCTGCTATGTCTGTAAGTTTTTTTGAAGCAATTATTTTCGAGCCTGTTAATTCTTTATTTATTAATGGTTCTTCTTTATAGTTATCAACATAAGGATTTACTTTTTTATATTCTTCTTTTTTAAGAATTTCTTTGGTTTCGGCTTCGGTAAGAATGTGTAAATCTTTTTTCTCAGGACCTAAAATTACAATCACAAAATTCTCGTCGGTTATCCATTGTTTTGCCAAATTACTTATTTCAGCAACATTAATCGTTTCCATTAATTTTTTAGCTTGAATATAGCTTAATTTAGCTCCCATAATAGGGGATTCTCGTAAGAAATTATTGACATAATTGCTTGCTAACGATGATGATAGTGTTTTTTCTGCTTCATTGGCTGCTTTTTCCATTCTTGCTAATAATTCTTCTTTTGCTCTTGCCAATTCGCTTTCTAAAAAGCCATGTTGTTTAACTCTTTCCTCTTCTTCAAGCAGCATTAGTAGAGCTTCTTTCATTTTATTTTCTTTAGCTACAGCATAACCCATGTATGCATCTATTTTGCCAACGAAATTGCTATAACTATTTCCGGCTTGTATAACGGGACAGGCAGGATTTTGTTGAATTTCATCAAACCTTTCGTTAATCATCATATTGTATAGATTGTGCATCAGTTGAGTGCGGTAATCTTGTAAGGTTTTAGGCGTAAATCCTTTGTGTTTACGTATAGTCAAAATCTGACTATGTGTTGCTTCTTTATCGGTAGCTCTTGCTATGAGTACTTTTTTGTTTTCGCCAATAGGATGCATGATTTTTTCGGGAGCATCAGCCGGATTTTCTAAATGAGTAAAAAGTTCTTTGATTTTCTTTTCCGCATAATCAACATCTATATCTCCTACGACAATAATAGCTTGTAGATTAGGGCGATACCATGTTTTATAGAAATTGCGAAGCGTTTCATGTTTAAAGGATTTTAAATTTTCATAAGTACCTATGGGTAATCTTTCAGCGTAAAGAGAATTGGTAAATACGACCGGAAACCATACTTTTCTCATGCGTTCGTCTGCATTTTTTCCTAATCGCCATTCTTCGATAATCACACCTCGTTCAGCATCAATCTCTTTACTTTCCATTGATAGGTAAGCTGCCCAATCTTGTAAAACCAAAAAGCCGGTATCCAATTGATTGATATTATCAGTTGGAACTGTTAGCATATACACTGTCTCATCAAAACTTGTATAGGCATTGATGTCGCCGCCAAAACGCATTCCTATCGATTGCATATAGCTGATTAAGTCATTCTTTTTAAAATGCTTACTTCCATTAAAAGCCATGTGTTCGGCAAAGTGTGCCAATCCTACTTGCTCGTCGGTTTCTTGCATAGAGCCGGCTTTAACAACTAAACGTAATTCGACACGTTTTTCAGGTTTGGAATTTTTATGGATATAATATACTAAACCATTGTCTAATTTCCCGATTTTAACTTTGGGGTCTATGGGTAATTCTTTTTCTAAATTAATAGGTTGTTGTGAAAAAGAATAGGATATAATAAAACTAATGATTGTTATTATAAAAAATCTGATTTTATACATAAATAGTATGTGTTATAATGTTAAAAAATATTTAAATTTAAATTCTGCTTCAGTGTGAATAAGTTATTATTGCTTTCTGCCATTTTTTTAAATTTTTCATCGGGGTCTATTATTGTGGTGTGAGTTTTTATCTCCGAATTAATAGCTATGTTATAAGTAAAATTAATGTCTGTTTCCGTACTTATAATACGCAAAAGTGCAGGCATAACATTTTTGATTTCTTTTTCAGCAATTGAATTAGCAACTTCAAAATAGAGTTTATCTTCTTTTATTACAGGTGGTTGATTGTTGAGCAACATTCTGGCAGCATAGCTATTGGGTGT
This sequence comes from Bacteroidales bacterium, assembly GCA_012519525.1. GTDB lineage: Bacteria > Bacteroidota > Bacteroidia > Bacteroidales > WCHB1-69 > UBA5266. The sequence goes on from JAAYQB010000142.1 coordinate 3,558, forward strand.
TGCATTTTCGACATAGGTTTTCCAGTTTTCCGTTATTAGCTCAATAGGATCTTGAGTGATACAGACACAATTTTCCTCAGCTTCTTCAACTTTAGGTTCATTGACTTCGTAATTAATTTCATGGGTCGTATTTTTGTTATCCTTGTTTTCGGTTGATTCAGTATTTGTAGGCTGTTTTTCTTTTTCTAACAAAGACTTAATATTGGTAGTTTGTATAGGTGTAACTTCTTGTTTTACAGTTCTCTTAAAACTTGTCTTGCTTTCATTTGTTGTTAAAGGGGGTATTTCTGTTTTTAAAGGTTTGTTTTCCGTAGTTTGAAAAGTATTGTTTGTCTTTAGTTCTTTAGTGGGATTACTTGCTTTGATTTTTTTTTTGACGCACATCATTAATGCTAATTCTACATGTAATCGCTTATTATTAGAGCTTTTATAAGTCGTACTGCATCTATTAAAAATATCTAAATATTCTAATAAGACGGAAGTTTCTACTTGTTTTGCTTGTTCTATATATTGCAGGGATATATTATCACCTGTTTCTAATAAATCATTGACTCCTAATTTACAAATCATTAGATTACGTATATGCTCGCTGATACTTTCAATGAAGCGTAAACCGTCAAACCCTTTTTCTATAATATCATTAAACTGAATTAATACATCAGCCAAATCCCCATCGTTGAGGGCTTTAATCATTTTGAAAAAGTATTTAAAATCAATGATGTTAAGATTTTCAATAATGGTATCGTAAGAGATGTTTCCATTGGAAAAATTGACGGCTTGATCGAAAATAGAAAGGGCATCACGAAGACTTCCATCTGCTTTTTGTGCGATGATTTCGAAAGCAGCTTTTTCGAATGTTACTCCTTCTTCATGGGCTACATATTCTAAGTGATGTACAATGTCGTTAGTTGTAATTCTTTTAAAATCAAATATTTGACATCGAGATAAAATGGTAGGAATAATTTTATGTTTTTCGGTAGTCGCAAGAATGAATTTTACATAAGGTGGCGGTTCTTCTAATGTTTTTAAAAAAGCGTTGAATGCTGCAGAACTTAACATGTGCACCTCGTCGATAATGTAAACTTTGTAAGTAGCTCCTTGCGGTAATATGCGTACTTGTTCCACTAAATTGCGCATATCGTCTACGCCGCTATTGGAAGCAGCGTCAAGTTCGAAAAAATTAAACGAAGCCGATTGATTAAACGAGCGACACGATTCACATTGATTGCATGCTTCTCCTTCTTCTGTGAGTGCTTGGCAGTTGATAGTTTTAGCTAAAACACGTGCACAAGTCGTTTTGCCGACTCCACGAGGACCACAAAATAAAAAAGCCTGTGCGACTTGATTAGACTTTACAGCATTTTTTAAAGTAGTTGTAATAGAGTCTTGCCCCACTATCGTTTTAAATGTTGAGGGTCGGTATTTTCTTGCTGATACTATAAAATTTCCCATTAAAATAAATATGAAATATACTTTGCAAAAGTACTAAAAAAAAGTGAAAAATAAAAAAGATATTAGTATTTTCAGAAAAATAAATAGGCATAATAATCGAAGGATGTCAGACTTGAAAAAAGCAACGGAATGTTTTCTTTTATTATTTAATTATTAGGTTTTTATGGGTTTTGTTTATAGAAAACCCAATTCTAATTTTGCCGCATCAGAAAGTTTGTTCATGCTCCAAGGAGGTGAAAAGGTTAGTTGGATAGTTACTTTTTCAATTTCGGGGATATTTTTGATTTGCTGTTGTATTGTAGCAGGTAAGTTTTCGGCTTCCGGACAATTGGGAGCCGTTAATGTCATCGTGATAGTTACTTCTTTGTTATTTTGGAAGGATATATCGTATATCAATCCGAGGTCCCAAATGCTAATAGGAATTTCAGGATCATAAATTTGTTTTAAAACATTGATAATGTCATTTTTTAAAGCTTCTTTGCTTTTCATGTGTTAAAATTAATTTAGCATGTTCGTTTCATGATTTTTTTTCTTTATCTTTAAAAGCAATAGCATATAATTTTATTTGCTTAATCATAGATACCAATCCGTTAGAGCGGGTAGGAGACAAGTGATTTTTCAAACCGATGGTATCTATATAAGTTAATTCGGCTTTAATGATATCGTCGGGCGATTGTCCTGAAAGTACTCGAATTAAAAGATTAACAATTCCTTTGGTAATAATAGCATCGCTATCGGCTTTAAAATAGATAAGTCCGTCTTTGTATTCGGCATGTAGCCAAAGGTTTGACTGACATCCTGAAATTAAATAGGCTTCTGTTTTGTATTCATCACTAATAATGGGCAATGATTTTCCTAATTCAATGATATAGTTATATTTGTCCATCCATTCGTCGAAACATGCAAATTCTTCGATTATTTCGTTTTCAATTTCTTCTATTTTTTTCATACAATGGTGTTTTTATAAGCGTTAAAACGTAATAAATGATCTGCTAAAACCAAAGCAGTCATGGCTTCTACTATAGGTATTACGCGTGGTACTACGCATACATCATGTCTGCCTCCGGCTTTATATATTTTATTATTTCCTTTTGTATCTATACTTTGTTGGTCTTGCATAATGGAAGGAATAGGTTTGAAAGCTATTGAAAAACAGATGTCTTCACCGTTGCTGATTCCTCCTTGTATGCCTCCCGAATAGTTGTTTTTTGTTTGAAAATTAGTGTTATATATATCGTTATGTTTTGTTCCTTTCATGCTTACTGCTCTAAATCCGCTTCCAAATTCAATTCCTTTAGCGGCAGGAATACTTAGCATAGCTTTTGCCAAATCGGCATTTAGTTTATCAAACACAGGTTCGCCCATTCCTATAGGTACATTTTCAACGATACAACTTACTTTTGCTCCTATTGTATCTTTTTCAGATTGAATTTGTTGTAGATAATCCATCATTTTTTCATAAGTTGTTGTGCAAGGACAGTATAATGGATTGGATTGAATGATATTACGATTAGGTTTTTTTATTTTTCTTGTTTTGATATTTCCTATTTGCGAAGTAAAACAATAGATTTCAATACCCAACTGACGTAATAACATCATTGCAAAACAACCGCCTACAACGCGAGCAATGGTTTCTCTTGCTGATGCTCTACCGCTTCCTAAAGCGTTGTCGGTACCATATTTTTTCCAATAAGTATAATGGGCATGAGAAGGTTTCAGTACATCTTGATTTTCTATGTAATGAGATAAATTCACATCTTTATTTTTTATAATAAATGCAATAGGAAAACCATTTGTTTTATCCTTATTAATGCCTGAAAGAAATTCTACTTTATCGGGTTCTTTGCGTTGAGAGTTAAAAGTGAAATTGGCGGTTTGTCTGGCTTTTATTTTTTTTTCAATAAGCTCGTAATCAACATTTAAGTTTGCGGGACATCCGTCAATAATTCCCCCTACGGCATTGCCGTGTGCTTCGCCAAAAGTGGTTAAACTAAATAAAACGCCCAGTTGATTTCCAGACATCATATGTTGAGTTATAGTTTTTTATTCTAAAGAATGTCTTTTAATAAATCTTCTGAAATTGAAGCTATTTCATCATCGACTAAGATACGTCCGCAAAATTCACAAACGATGATTTTTTTATGCATACGAATATCCAATTGACGTTGTGGAGAAATTTTACTAAAGCATCCGGCGCAAGCGTCTCTTTCTATTTTGACAACCGATAAGCCATTTCTCATGCTATTGCGAATACGCATAAATGCATTTACCAAACGAGGTTCAATACTTTCTTCTAGTTGTTTAATTTTATCTAATAATAAAGTTTCCTCTTTTTTAGTTTCTGCAATAATGGTATTAAGTTCGGTTTCTTTTTGTTCTAACTCTTGTTTAAATATATTGTATTCATTTTCTAAATTACCGATTTCCTCTTGTTTTTCAGTAATTTTAATATTAAATTCTTTAATTTTCTTCTCAGATAATTGAATTTCTAAATTTTGATAATCAATTTCTTTAGTTAAAGCTTCGAATTCGCGATTATTTTTTATATTTTCTAATTGTTCTTTGTATCTTAAGATTAACGCATTGGCTTTTTTCATGATTTGTTGTTTTTCCTCAATTTGAGCCTGAAAATCGTTAATCATGTCTTTAAATTTATTAATACGTATGGTTATGCCTGAACACGCATCTTCTAAATCTCTTACTTCCAAAGGTAATTCACCTCTGATGACACGAATTTTATCAATTTTAGAGTAAATAAGTTGTAATTTATATAAAGATGTCAAATTATCTTCTACTGTTTTCTTGATAATAGATTCAGTATCTAAATTTGTTGCGTCTATATTTGTGCTATCTTTGGGTTTCGTTTCCATATTAGATGTGTTTTAATAATATTTTATTATAATTGATATTCAGTTAAAATGTTAAAAGATAAGAAGTTATTTTAAATAAAAAATAGATGTAGCTTCTGTCTTCGAACTTGCAAAATTACTAAAATTTTTAATTAGTTTTTGATATAAATAATGTTTTATTGCGATTTCGCTTTCATAATGCCCTATGGCTACTAAAAGTATATCGTCGGAATAAGTAAGAAAATCGTGATAACCTATTTCGCCAGTGATAAATATATCAGCTTGTTGCCGTACAGCTTCGGGGATTAAAAAAGCTCCGCTTCCACCACAAAGTGCTACTTTTTTTATGGTTTTATTCAATAGCTTGCTATGTTGAAGAAGTTGTAACTGCATTTTTTCTTTTATATAATTTAAGCAAAATGTTTCGCTCATTTCGTTTTTGAGTTCGCCAATCATGCCTGAACCGACTAAGGAATGTGAATTATCCAATTGATAAATATCATAGGCGACTTCTTCATAGGGATGAGATGACATTAAAGCCGAAATCATAGTTTGTTCTTTGAAAGCAGGGAAAATCATTTCGATACGTATTTCATTTTCAAAATGTAGTTCTCCTATTTTTCCCACATAAGGATGTGCTTCGTTGGAAGCTCTAAAGCTGCCTTTACCTTCTGTATTGTAACTACAGCTGTCGTATTTTCCAATATGACCGCCTCCGGCATCAAATAAAGCATTTCTTACATTATCAGCATGTTCGATAGGGGTAAAAGTAATGATTTTTTTTAATAATTGTTTTTTTTCTTTTAATATTTTAGTGTTTTGTAGTTGGAGCTTTTCCGAAAAAGCAGCATTTACACCATGATGCACATTATCTAAATTCGTATGCATAGCATAAATTGTTATATCATGTTTGATGGCTTTTTTTAAGATGCGCTCTGTTGGAGTGCGGTTGGTAATTTGTTTGATAGCATGAAATAGAACAGGATGATGTGAAATAATCAAATTACAACCTAATTGTATTGCTTCTTCTAATACATTTTCGGTAGCATCTAAACAAATAAGTCCTTTTATAAATTCTTGCTCCGGATCTCCGGTAATTAATCCTGAATTATCATAACTTTCTTGATAACTTAAGGGGGCTAATTCTTCTAAAAAATGAAGGATATCTTTTATTTTCATATTTATTACGAATATTGTTAAATAATGTTCAAAAATATAAAAAAAAAGTATTATTTTAGCATTTGTAAAAACAATTTTATGAGTTTATCTTTTTGTTTAATAAAATAACCTTATAATAAGGAAGTTATAAAAAATGCGAAAAATATTTTTTTATCCTATTTCTATGTTATGGTCATTACTTATGACCATAAGACGCAAATTTTATAACTCTAATGGAGGAAAAAGAAGGGTTACTTTTCAAAAACCTATTATTTGTGTGGGCAATTTATGTATGGGAGGTTCCGGAAAAACCCCGCATACGGAATATTTAATACGATTGTTATCGAGCAAATATCAATTGGCAATATTGAGTAGGGGCTATAAAAGAAAAACCAATGGATTTATGTTTGCCGATTCTTTTTCTTCAAGTACTTCAATTGGTGATGAACCTTATTTATATTATAAAAAATATACTTCATTAGCCGTTGCCGTATCAGAAAATAGGGTAGAAGGTGTAAGAAAGATATATGAAAAACTACCTGAAGTAGATGTAATTGTTTTAGACGATGCTTATCAACATTTGAGGTTAAAAGCAGGTTTAAATATTTTATTAACAGATTATTACAATTTATATGCAGACGACTATGTTTTTCCATCGGGAAACTTACGCGAGTCGGTAGCGGCAGCAAAAGAAGCCGATATAATTATTATAACAAAATCTCCTTCGGTTATTTCGCCTATAGATGAACGAATAACCTTGGATAAATTAAAACCCTTGCCTCATCAACAGGTGTTTTTCTCTTTTATACGTTATGGTAATTTGGTGCCTTTTACTACTTTAGCTAAAATGCAAATAGAAGAACCTAAAAGTGTAGTTGTCTTTACAGGTATTTATAACCCTTACCCTTTAATTCAATATTTTAAAGAAAAATACAAAGATATTCAGATATATACATGCAGAGACCATCATCAATATACTAAGAAAGATATGATGGAATTGCAATACTTGTTGAGTCGTTGTATATCTCCTCACAAAACAGTGATTACAACGGAAAAAGATGCTGTCCGTTTATTGGAAGATTCAATTAAAGAACTTGCATTCTCCATGCCCATTCATTACATACCTATTGCAGTCGATTTTCATGAAAAATACAAAGAAAACTTTGATAATAAAATAAAAGAATATGTTGAAAGCTATCAATAGTACAGTAGATTATATTCGTCGAAATCTTACAGTAGAAGCTAAAATTGCTGTTGTTTTGGGGAGTGGATTGAATACCATTACCGATGAAATGACAATAAAGCATCGATTACCTTATAAAGATATTCCTAACTTTCCCGTATCAACGGTCGAAGGACATCAAGGAAATTTGCTGTTCGGTACTTTAAACAGCGTACCTATTATTGCGATGCAGGGTCGGTTTCATTATTATGAAGGCTATGATATGAAGCAAATTACATTTCCTATCAGAATAATGAAAGCTTTAGGAGTTGAAGTGCTTATTTTATCGAATGCTTCAGGTGGTATGAACCCCGGTTTTAATATTGGCGATATCGTAGTTATTGATGATCATATTAATTTCTTTCCCGATAATCCATTGCGAGGAAAAAATGAAAATACTTTGGGCGATCGCTTTCCTGATATGAGCGAAGTATATGATAAACAGATAATAAAAAAAATAGAAGCCATTGCAAAACAAGCTAATATTTCATTGAAAAAAGGAGTGTATGTAGGCGTTCCGGGTCCTACCTATGAAACGCCTGCCGAATACAAAATGTTTTATCGCTTAGGTGGCGATTGCGTAGGTATGTCAACAGTTCCGGAAGCCATAGTTGCACGTCATGCAGGAATGAAATGTGTTGGTTTTTCAGTAATTACCGATATATGGAGAGAAAATGATACGCAAAAAATATCACACGAAATGGTATTGGAAGAAGCTGCAAAAGCAGAACCGATACTTCGTACTTTGTTGAAAAAATTATTAACGGTTATTTAGAATTAAGAACATGCTTTTTTCGGACGTTTATGTCAGCGATGAAATTAAAAATAAACTACTTTTTACAGTTAAAAACCAAAGAGTTAGTCATACTCAATTGTTTTTAGGAGTAGAAGGTTCGCATGTGCTTGCTTTAGCCATTGCTTATGCTCAATATATTAACTGTCATAATCGTACGGCAACCGATTCTTGCGGAATATGTACATCTTGTATTCAGTACCAACATTTAGCACATCCCGATTTGCATTTTTATTTTCCCAATGCTACCAATGATACCATAAAAACTGATGCTAAAAGCTCTGATTTTCATGCTGAATGGAGGGAAATTGTGTTGGAAACCAATGCCTTATTTGATGAACAAGATTGGTATGAAAAAATCAATATAGAAAAAAAACAAGCCATTATTAACGTAAGGGATACGGAAGAGATTATCTACAAAGCCTCTATGAAACCTTATGAGTCGGAATATAAGGTGTTTATTATATGGATGGCAGATAAATTACGTTATGATAGCGCCCCCAGACTGCTGAAAACTTTGGAAGAACCCGATGGTAAAACACTCTTTTTATTGGTAAGCGATAAACAAGAAAAAATGCTTGATACCATCCTCTCACGAGCCCAATTAACTAAGGTAAATGCTTTGTCAATTAGTGAATTGGAAAAAGTTCTAATGGAGAAAAAAAACTACGATATGGAAACGGCTAAAAAGGTGGCTTTTTGCTCTGAAAACAATCTTATAGCTGCATTTCAGTACAATATAGAAGAGGATAGTAAAAATGAAAATTTAGAGATTTTTGTTCAACTGATGCGTTTGGTTTATTTATTATCCATTCAATCACCATCATTGGATTTTAGTAAAGTAACTAATTTTATTAAAATGATGGAAGATTTTGGAAGAGAGCGACAAAAAGACTTTTTACGATACGGCATTGCATTTATACGAAAATGTATTATATGGAACTACGATTTGGACACTATATTAAAATATAGCCTTGAAGAAAAAGAATTTATTACTAAGTTTCAACATTATATCAATGCTTCGACCGGACCGGTTTTTTATAGATATTTCAATGATGCCATACAACATATTGAAACAAATGTGAATGCAAAAATCTTATTTACAGACCTATTGTTTCAGTTAGCGGAAAGATTGGCATTTGCATTGAGAAAAAAATAAGAATAAAGTAGTACGGCATCTTTGAAAGTAAAAATATCAGTTCTAAGTACGATATCTGTTTTTTTGAAAAAAAAAGAAAATTTCTACAGTTTTGCTGATAAAAAAAATGTACTTTTGCTTTCCAAAAAAGTATAATTTAAAAAATTCTATATGAAGAAATTAGCAGTTATAGCCTTTGGAGGCAATGCTTTATTAAGAGCAGGAGAAAGAGGAACTATTGAACAACAAAAAGTCAATGTGTTTAAAACATGCGAAAGTTTGTTAGAGTTACTCAAGCAGGATTATCATCTTGTTATAGGGCATGGAAATGGTCCCCAAGTAGGGAATATTATATTGCAAGTTGATGCGGGCGAGAAGATGTACGGTATCCCTGAAATGCCGATGGATATTTGTGGTGCTTATTCCCAAGGATTTATAGGTTACCTAATCGAACAGCAATTTAAAAATGTGTTAAACAAATACAATATAGATAAAAATATTCTTACACTTGTAACACAGGTAGTTGTAGATAAAGAAGACAAAGCATTTCAACATCCTACTAAACCCATAGGCTTATACTACACCGATGAGCAGAAAGATAGTATCCAACAAAAAAATCCTTCTTACACCTTCGCTTTAGATCCCAAAGGAAACGGTTGGAGAAGGGTAGTAGCTTCGCCTAAACCTCTTTATGTCAATAATCAAGATGCGGTAAAAGATTTGGTTAGTAAAGGCTATATTGTGGTAAGCGTCGGTGGGGGCGGCATCCCTGTTTATAAGACGGATAAAGGAGAATTAAAAGGAATTGATGCTGTGATAGACAAAGATTTGGCTTCTTCATTATTGGCAGTCAATATCAAAGCTGATGAGTTCTATATTTTAACGGATGTACCTAAAGTATGTATTAATTTTCGCAAATCCAACGAAAAATCCTTGGATACTATTACTGTGGCTGAGGCAAAACAATATTTAGCCGAAGGTCATTTTACCGAAGGTTCGATGGCACCAAAGATACGAGCCGGTATTTATTTTATTGAAAATGGCGGTAAAAAATGTATCATTACGGAAGCCGAATCCTTAGGAAAACCGAATAGCGGAACACATATCATTGCTTAAAAAAATAACATTCAGAATTTCTTTAACAGATACTCTGAATGTTAAGTTTATAAAACGCTATTGTTAGCGTTTTATAATTTTACAATTTTAAATTCCGTACGTCTGTTTTTCTGACGACCTTCTTCGGTGGTATTGGGTGCAATGGGTTTGTCAAAACCATAACCGACAGCCGTTAATCTATCTTTGGTAATTCCTTTTTCTATTAAATAATTAACCACAGAATTTGCTCTTTCTTGTGAGAGCTTTTTATTATAGTTTGCCGAACCGACATTGTCGGTATGTCCCGAAATCTCAACGTAGATATTAGGATTGTCTGTCAATAATTTATATACGTTATCCAATTCAATTTTCGACTCTTTTAAAAGCGTTGCTTTGTTGAATTCAAAGAAGATATTGTTAAGTACAATTTCTTTTCCCACCACTAATTTTTTCAATTCTATGGTTTGCTCTATTTCTTGATAGCTTGCAGAATCGGGAAGATTAAAGTTTTGAGATAAGAATAAATATCCTTCTGCTTTTACGTTAACGCTATAGTTTTTTCCGGAAGGTAGTGAAAGTAAAAACCGTCCTGTTTCTTCGTCCGATTCAAAAGTGGCTAACAGCTCATCCGTATTTAAATCGTACAACTCAATGTTGGAAAAAAGAGGTTCTTTGGTGTCTTCGTCTATTACTTTTCCTTTTAATAAAGTTAATTTAGGTGGTTCTAATTCAATAGATTTAATAGATTTAGTATGGAGAAATGATTTTCCTGTATTAGCTAATAAGTTATCTTCCGTATTATAGACAAACAATTTTTCAGGTCCAAGGAAAGTAATCATGTAAATGTCGGAGCCACCATATCCTCCTGCTTTATCGGATGAGTAATAACCGTATTTTCCATCGGCAGTAATTACAAAATGTCCATCATCGCCAGGTGTGTTGATAGGATAGCCCAAATTGACGGGTTTGGTCCAGTTTCCATTTTCGAAGGTAGAAGAATAAATGTCGTAGCCACCCATTCCATCGTGTCCGTTTGAGCTAAAATAAATCGTTTTTCCGTCCGGATGTGCAAATATAGTCCGTTCGTCTTCATTCGTATTGATAATGTTACTCAAAATTTCTATATTTTCCCATTTGTCTTTCATGTTTTTGGTTATCTTATAGATATCGTGTTTGTCATCGGCGTTTTTACGATCAGAACAGAAATACAAGGTTTTATTATCAAAAGAGTAGGAGGCTGATGTCTCATGATAACCATTCTTATTGACTTCTTTTATGGATTTAGGTTTAGAAAATTTACCTTTTCTTTTTTCTGATTCGAAAAGGTCTCCGTTGTTATCGCCACGATAAATAATGATTTTTTGACCATCGTTCGACAATCCTTGAACTGCGCTATGTTCTTCAGATGCATTAAGTTCGCTTACTAATGTTGCTTTAGTCCATTGATTGTTTTCATTTTTTGTCGACACATAAATATTTTCGTAATAGCGTCCATCATAGGCAAGCTTAATGCCCTTGCCTTCTCTTCGCGAAGTAAAATACATGGTTTTTCCATCGGCAGTAATGATAGGATGATAATCATCGGCTTTAGAGTTGATGTTTTCGCCGACATTGTCGATAAAGCAGCGTACTTCGTTTTCAAGCAATTGTTTACCTGTATTGCATTCCTTGATATGTTTTACGGCTTGCTCTCTCATAGTACTGGCAATCGTATAATAGTAAATAGCTGTATCAAAATTGCAGTAGTAGTGATGCATAGTGCCTCTATAAAATGTGATATCGGCATTAAGATTTGAATCTAAGTTGAATGCTTTGTCTAAATAAGTAAATCCTTCTTCTTTTTTTCTAAGATGATTATAACACAAGAAGATTTTATAATTTAACTCGGCATTATTAGGGTTAAATTCATTGGCTTTCAGGAAATAAAAAGCGGCATTTCTGTAATCTGCTTCTTTATCAAAAGCTTTACTTCCTTTTTTGATGTTTTTGAGAGCAGCTTTTAATTCTTTTCCTTTTTCAGGAAATGATGCTTTGGTAAAACTTGTATTTTGAGAAAAAAGAAAGGAGTAAAAACTCAGTATAATAATAGTGGAAATTATCTTTTTCATTATAACTTATAATTTGAGAATGAATACTTTATTTATTGTTTTTCACATTGTTTCTTTACATAACCTTTGGCTTCTTCGATGCCTAATTCGGCAGCTTTTTTCCAATCGCTGCATGCACCTTCATTGTCTCTTAGCATTTCTTTTGTATTGCCTCTGTGCAAATAGGCTGATGCTTCCGAAGGATTCACGGATAGGATGAAATTGAAATCCTCAATGGCTTCTTTGTATCTTTTATTTTTATAATAGGCGATGCCTCTGTTATTGATAGCTGCATAATAATCTTTTTTCCTTTTTACACATAAGTTGAAGTCTTCAATCGCACCTTTGTAATCTTTCTTTTCTATTTTTGCAACACCTCTGTTATTGATAGCCTGATAACAATTAGAGTCTAATAGGATTGCGGTCGTATAATCTTCGATGGCTTCATCGTATTTTTCTAATTTCATTTTAGCACTTCCTCTATTATTATAAAAAAGAACATTTTTCTTGAGAGTAATAGCCATATTATAATCTTCAATGGCTTCATCGTATTTTTCCAACATACGTTTAGCGCTTGCTCTGTCATTATAAGCGTCTGCCGAAGTAGTGCTTATGTTTATTACTTTCGTGTAATTACTAATAGCATCATTGTATTTCTCTTGCTCAAAGTTTATATTTCCAAGCAAATACAAAGCATTGAAATAAGAGGGGTTTTTAGATATGCAATAGTTTAAATAAGAAGACGCAGAATCTAAATTATTATCTCCGTAAAATACTTGTGCTATCATATATGCCGCTGTATCTTTGTGGTGAGTGGCTTTGCTGTAGGTTTGCAAAGTTTGAATAGCAGCTTGTTTGTTTCCCATCTCTTGCTGTATAATAGACAATAAGTGATAAGAAGTTGCAAGGCTATCGTTGATTTTCAGAGATTGATTAAGAAAATCAATGGCTTCTGCATATTGTTTTGATTCATAACTTTTTACTGCATCATTATACAGCCTTTCTGCTTGATGTTCTGTCGATTTAATGACAATTATTTTTTCTTTTTTTTGTCCGTAAGTAAAGGAAAACAGCAGAAATGAAATAATTGTTAAAAGAAAATATTTTTTCATGTTGCTAATTGTTGAGTGAATGAATTATTGTTATGTATTTATAAATGAATTAGTTTATATTGTTATATTTATGTTGAATTTTTTGCAAAATTACATTTTTTTTATTTAAAAATATCAATAAATTTACTTTTTTAATTTTATTCTAAAAGTTGTTCCTTTATTAGAGGTAGATTTTTTGACATTAATCTTTCCTTTATGGTAATTCTTAATTATTCTTAATGAAAGTGTTAGCCCTAATCCCCAGCCTCTATTTTTAGTTGTAAAACCCGGTTTAAATATTTTTTTCTGATATTTGCTGTTTATTCCTTTTCCCGTATCTTGAACTTCTATGTATACATGTCTTTTTTCTTCTATTAAAGTAATGGTAATGGTTCCTTGTCCATCCATTGCGTCAACAGCATTTTTGCATAAATTTTCTATTACCCACTCGAAAAGATACTTGTTAATATTGATGAAAATGTCATTTTCAGGAAGTTTTAGTTTAAATTTAATTTTTTCAGAAGTCCTATCTTTAAAATATTCAATAAAATTTCGAATCACTTCTTGAATGTTTTCCACTTTTAAACTCGGCATGGAACCTATTTTTGAAAAACGTTGTGCCGTAGTTTCTAATCGTGAAATATCTTTTTCCATTTCGCTTAAGATGTTATGGTCAACGTTTTCGGCGCGTAGCAATTCTAACCAAGCTAACAAAGAAGACAAGGGCGTTCCTAATTGATGAGCCGTTTCTTTCGACATGCCTACCCATACTTGATTCTGTTCCGACTTCCATGCGTAATTGAATAGGAAATAGGCTACAGTAAAGAAAATCAGAACTAAAACAAATTGAATAACAGGGAATATACGCAATCTTTTTAATAAATAAGAGCCTTGATAAAAAACATAACCATCGTTGTTTTCGCCAAGAGAAATCTTTAGGGGCGAATTTTCATATTCCATTAATGCAATGGTTTCTGCTAAGCGTTCAGGAGAAGTCAATATTAACGTATCGATATTTCCGTAAGCAATTACATTTTTTTTGCTCGAATCGGTTACAATAACAGGAATACTTGATGAATTTTCAACAATTTCGGAAAGGAAACTTTCCACTATATCGTTAAATACCTCACGGAGCTGAGAGTAAATATAAGATTCTTTATAGTATAGATAAATGTAATGATTTTTATAATAGTTGATAGGTATTACTCCGTAATTTTCTTCTTTTATTACTTTGAAAAGTTTTTCGGGCGTATCGATGGTTTTTAAATAAGCAGAGTCTAAATTTTTTATAGCCGATATATTCCCTTGTTTATCAGTGAGTATATATGGAATAGATTTGTTTTCCGATATAAGTTCCGAGTAAAAAGAAATATCTTCATAGGGCGAAGCATTGTTGATACGTTGAAATGCTTTTGCCATAATATTAGCTTTGTATTGCTCTTCTTTTTGTATTGTTTTGAAAAATTCGTTGGTGTATTTTATAAGACTTGCTTTTTTATGGATAGCATTTGCCCATATTTTAATCTTATTTCGTTCTTCTTTTGCAATATCGTCAATAATAACATTGGAATACCATATAATTGCCAAGAATATAATAATTGTCCCAATGAAGAGTGCCCATTTCCATTTATTATAAGATATGTTCATTTTTTTTTAATAAATAATTAACACTTGCTATTTAGTTGTAATAGCAGAATATTATTTGTCTGCTACTGAGTAATTTCATCATAGTATTCGCTTACTTTTTTCCAATTAATAACTTGCCAAATTGCTAATAAATAATCTTTTCGTTTATTTTGATATTTCAAATAATAAGCATGTTCCCACACATCAATGCTTAGAATGGGTTTACCCTTTACCGGAGCATCGTCCATTAGCGGATTATCTTGATTAGGAGTGGAAGTAATAGCAAGATTTCCGTTAGCATCAACGATAAGCCAAACCCAACCCGAACCAAAACGCATCATCCCTTCATTGATAAATTGTTCTTTAAGTTTATCCATACTGCCAAATTGCTTATTGATAGCTTTTTCTAACTTCTCTGAAGGCATTAAATTTTTTTCAGGTCCCAACAAAGTCCAAAAAAA
>JAAYQB010000013.1 GCA_012519525.1 Bacteroidales bacterium
AAATTAAGTATTCAAATATTACCGAATGGGGATTATTGGGGAGTCCCAGTGAACGTTTTATATCATTTGAAGGTACAACCGTCAATGGATTTGCTATTGACGGACATAATTTAGGGATTGGATTAGGTTTGGGATTAGGTGGAGATGTAGATGATGATGTGAATATTTATTGTCCTATATTTATTAATTATCGGTATTACTTCAATCCATTAAAACCGTTTACCCCTCACATTAATGTCGCTTTCGGAGGAATATCAAAGGAGAGAGCAATGGGTATTTATTCAACTTTGACAACCGGTTTCCGTAGTCGTAAATTTTCATTGTCATCAGGATTTTTCTTTCAAGCTTATGAAACTGAAATACAATATTTTAATGATGAAGGCGATTATACTAACAAAAATGAATGGAAATTCCCGTGGGGAATCATGATAAAAGTTGGTTTTTCATTTTAAATGAAATAAAAAATTGTTATTAATAAAGCTGCTACTAAATTCCATACACCCATGATTTTTTTTATTGATAGTTGTATGGAATTTACATGCTTTATAAACATTTACTAATATAAATTGATAAGGTTATTTTTTTAACTTTTTAAGAGTTAAGGTGAAACAATTTTTTTATTTAGGATTTTGGTTTTTTAAGGTGAAATTTTTGAGAAAAAAAATTCCTTTACAAACCGTACTTTTTATCAACGACGAATGCAATCTTTCGTGTAAACATTGCTCTGTTTACAATCATACCAATCCTCATCGTAAAACTTATGAGGAAATTAAAGAAGAACTTCTTTATTCCTATAATTTAGGTTCACGTTTTGTTGATTTTGAAGGAGGTGAACCGCTGTTGTGGGAAGACAATGAATACCGCATAAACGACTTGATTGCTCTTGCAAAAAAAATAGGTTTTTTTTCCGTTACGGTTACAACTAACGGACAACTTCCATTTTCGCATCTAATCGCTGATTCTATTTGGGTTAGCATTGACGGACTACAGCAATACCATGATGAAATACGTGGCAAAGGCGTATTTGATTGTGCATGTAAAAACATAGCCGAAAGCAATTATCAAAATTTGAATATAAACATGGTTATCAATAGTAAAAACTATCATTCGGTGAATGATACCATTCGTTTTGCTAAAGACAACCCTCATATAAAAGCCATATCTCTTAATTTTTACACCCCTCACTCAGGAAAAGACGACCCTTTATTGTTGGATTGGGAACAGCGAAAAAAAGTCATTGACGACATTATTCTAATGAAAAAAAATGCTTTTCCCATTATCAATTCCATAGCAGGATTAAAAAAAATGAAAAACAATAATTTTAAAAAACATTGCTGGATTTCCAACTTTATTCTTCCCGACAAATCTCGCATTAATGGATGTCCCCTTGCTGCTTCACCTATCTGCGATTATTGCGGTTATTGCATGGCAGGCGAAATGGCAAGCGTTTTTCAACTACAGCCCGAAACTATTTTTTCCGCATTAAAATTAAGAATAAAATCTATACGGAAAAAATAGATAAAAGCTTAGAACAATAAGTTTGAGTAAATCATTAAAATAACGAAGAAATGTGTTTTCTTTTTCCGATTATGCAAGAATTTTATATACATTTGCAGAATTAAAAAATAAAAATCATGCGTTGTTATCGAAAAGTAAAGAATAAGTTAAATTTTTCTTGTGCTAAGCAGTTCTTCATTTTCTTTTTTTCAAGTCTTTTTTTCATTCAATGTCAATCGCGTGAACCCGCTACCAAAGAAGAAAACGACTCTATTGTTGACCCTATTGAAACTTATTCCTTAATAAAATCAGACCCTTTGCATGGAATTACCATTGTTAGTTTAACCGAAGAAAACCCTTTGGCAATTCGAGAAAAAATTTTTGAATACGAAATTCCTGAAACTACTTTTGAAGCAAAACGAAAAAAGTTTTATGAATTATTGAATGCCTTGGAATTACTTTTTACTTTTTCCGAACACAACATTTATAATATTGTAGATTCATTGAATTATATGGCAGCCCATTATTTACGAAATATTTTAGAAGACCCTAAAAGTGTTAAATCTTCTATTAAGCATAAAATGTTAACGATTACGACCTCTGCCGATAAAAATTTACGAGTTTTTTCGTGGGATGAAAATGCCGGAATGTCATTTAAAACACATATTAACGTTTTACAATACCGTACACCTAGTGGAAAATTAAAATCTTTTTTAAACGAAAGCATGCAATCCGACAATGATTATAATTTTACTCACGCAACGATTACTGCTTTTTATCGACTTAATTCTTCCAAGGACAATCCTATGTATTTAAGTTTTTTCAAAGGATCTGATTGTAAAAATTGTTTGTTTGAAGGAATAACCGCTATCAAAATCACAGAGGACAGTTTAATTTTCGACTATCCTATTTTTTGCGATAGCTTGAGTTATTTGATTTTTAACTACTCGGCTGACGACAAATTTCAGCTAAATTATAATCCTAAATCAAAGGTGTTGTTTTATCAATGGATTCAATACGATGAAAACATGAATGACACTTTAAGTGAGGAGTTTATATTTTCCGATAATTATTTTTATAAAAAAGAGAACGAATAATATGAGCGATTATAAAAAATTATTTCATTTATTACGACCTTATACTTTAAAAATAATCCTCATTGTTATTCTAAACCTTTTATATGTCTTTTTCTCTATTGTATCTATTTCGTTATTAGCACCATTTCTATCTCTTATTTTCAATCAAATTCCACAGGTAATTGAAAAACCTGCCCTTGCATTTTCTTTCAACGACTTAATGCTGTACGTGCAGTATTTGTTGAGCCAAGTTATTATTTCAAAAGGATTATTTGCAGCCTTATTCATTTTGATTTCGTGTGTATTTGTTTTCTTCTTACTTAAAAATGTATTTTATTACCTTTCCACTTGGTTATTAATTCCAATCCGAGGAAATATTATAAAAGACCTACGCAATAAAATATATGCTCATATTTTGATTCTTCCCTTGTCTTTTTATTCTGAAAATCGCAAAGGAGATGTTCTTACAAGAGCAATAACGGACGTACAAGATGTTGATACTTATATTTTTCAATCATTTCAACAGCTCTTTCGTGATCCTATTAATGTTTTGCTTTTTTTATTTACCTTATTTTTTATTAATTTTAAGTTTACTCTTTTTATTTTGATTATACTTCCTCTTGCAGGATTTATTATTAACCGATTACAACGCAAATTAAAACAAAAATCTCTCGAAGCCAAAACTCATCAAAGCGAAATGCTTTCTACCACTGAAGAGAGTATTTACGGATTGCGAATCATAAAAGGATTTAATGCGATTGATAATATGTTTAAGCATTTTTCAAAATTCAATAAATCTTATAGTAAACAGATAATCAAAGTTAATCGTCGAAGAGATTTATCTTCGCCTATGAGTGAATTTTTGGGAAGTAGTGTTGTTATTTTTATTCTTCTTTTAGGCGGATATATGGTACTTGAAGGAGACAGTCGTTTTACAGCCGAAATGTTTATTACCTACATTGTTTTATTTACACAAATCATAAATCCTGCAAAAAATATTTCGGAAGCTTCTGCTAATCTGAAAAAAGGATTAGCCTCTTTTCTTCGCATTGAAACCTTACTGCAATCCGATGTAAAAATTTTTGAAAAACCTAATGCTCGAATTATCTCTTCGTTTAATAAAGAAATCGAATTTCAAAATGTTAGTTTTGCGTATGAAGAAAAAACCGTTTTAAACGATATCAACCTCATCATTCCAAAAGGAAAAACAATTGCCTTGTGCGGCAGTTCCGGTAGCGGAAAGTCAACTTTAATCCATCTTTTACCTCGTTTCTATGATGTTGTAGAAGGAAGTATATTAATCGATGGTGTTAATATTAAAGATTTTAATCTTAATAGTTTACGTTCATTATTTGGAATTGTTTCTCAAGAAAATATTTTATTCAACGATACTATTTTTAATAATATCGCATTTGGAGTAAAAAATATAGACAAAGAAAAAGTAATTAATGCGGCAAAAATTGCCAATGTTTACGATTTTAT
Organism: Bacteroidales bacterium; assembly: GCA_012519525.1. Classification (GTDB taxonomy): domain Bacteria; phylum Bacteroidota; class Bacteroidia; order Bacteroidales; family WCHB1-69; genus UBA5266. Next base: position 4,056 of record JAAYQB010000013.1, read on the forward strand.
AAGCGAACTCGAAGACGGTTTCGATACAATTGTTGGCGATAGAGGAATTAAATTATCCGGCGGACAAAAACAACGTATTAGCATTGCCCGAGCTATTTTAAATAATCCCCCTATTCTTATTTTAGATGAAGCCACTTCATCACTCGATTCCGAATCGGAAGCATTAATTCAAAACGCTTTGAATAAGTTGATGAAAAATAGAACTTCTATCGTTATCGCTCATCGCTTATCAACAATTGCAACTGCCGATGAAATCATTGTACTTGAACAAGGAAAGATTGTCGAAAGAGGAAATCATCAGACATTAATCGAGAAAAACGGATTGTATAGTAATCTACTTCGGACTTCTCTCTCATAGTTAGTACTTTGTAAGAAAAAAGATGCTTTTCAGCCCAAGTAATTAATAAATTCTTAGCCTACTCTACGAACTTATTTTTATTTTTTTATCGAATGATAATAAAAAATAGTATACATTTGCAAAAAGCAATTTTGTAATTTATTTTTTATAAGAAATTTGTAAGGAAAATTAAGTTATAAACGAGTTAGCAATAAGTTAAAAAAACATTGATTATGAATAAATTAAAACTAATAATAGGAATTATTTTACTTTTTTCCTTATCTTCTTTCGGACAAAAAATCAAAGATTTAAATTTTGACATAAAGGATTTTCAGCAAAAAGCTAAAACGGCTGAATGGCTTTATATGTATGATATAATTGCATGGTGGACTACCGATAGCGTAATATTAGCAGATTCTACAGAAATAGCAAGACTTGGCCCTGAATGGTTTTGCTTTCAATCGGATGATAATAATTGGCATGCGATTTATGGAAAATATGAAAACGACACATTTGATTTGGTTTTTCATTATATAGT
>JAAYQB010000143.1 GCA_012519525.1 Bacteroidales bacterium
ACACGTTGTGAAACAAAGTCTCCCCAACAACCCCTCCCAGCCTCCCCAAATGGGGAGGAGCATGATAGATAGATAGTTGCAAAAAACAACCATTTTTTTCTAAACCAATAAATTTAATTGTATTTTGTAAAACAAAACTCATCGGATGACTCGAAGCCATCAGATGAGTAAATAACGCAATAAACTTACAATACATTGATAATCACACCCTCCCCATTTGGGGAGGGTAAGGGTGGGGTCAAGATTTGGAGGGCAAAGGTGGGGTAAATAGTTATTTTTTATTGATTGAAACAAATAAAAGTATACTTTTGCAACGTTAAAAAATAAAAATATTAACAAAAAATAACATGAAACGTTACATTATATTATTCGTAATTTTATTCGTTGTAATAGGTGCTATAGTTATAGGTTTAGCATATGATTTAATAAAAAGCACGTGGCATACTGAAGTTTTATATACATATAAAAATATTTCTATTCTTAGAGTATCATATCCTAGTAAAACATCATTTTATTACTATAAGAATAACAAGAAAATAAATGGAAAAATTATTACTACTTATTCCGGTATAAATAATGGTTTTTCAGGATATTTATGTTTTCACTCAAATAATAAGATTTCCATTTTATCTGGAGATGGCTATTTTAAAGTTATAGATATTGATACAACATTGTTCAATTATCAAAGAATATATGCTTATAATAGACCTATATTAGGTGATACGATATGCATTATTTCTTCTTATTTAGAACAGGAAAAAGAAGAAAATAGTAAATTAGATCTTAACATAAATATAATATATAAGAATAATTTACATAACTATTCTTCTTGGTAGTGTCCCATCTTATACTTTAAAAACCAAAACGGAAATAATCAAAGCTCTCGTTTTTTATAAATTTTTGTCTTTTGCTTTATTATAGAATAAAATCAAATTTTTAAGCTATTTTTCTTTATTGCTATTGTATTTTGATATATTTTTGCAGTTGTTGTTTAAGCGTCACAAAATATAAACGTAATGAAAACAAAAAAAAACATTGTAGAAAATTGGCTTCCGCGATACACGGGATTACGGTTGGAAGAATTTGGAGAATATATTATTCTCAGCAATTTCAAAAACTATGTAAAAGACTTTGCCAACATTATGAATACGGATATTCGAGGCTTGGATTATCCTATGCAAAGTGCTACAAAAGACAATATTACCATTATTAATTTTTCCATGGGCAGTCCGATGGCAGCCACTATTATGGATTTGCTGACCGCCATTATGCCCAAAGCCGTTTTGTTTTTAGGAAAAACAGGCAGTTTAAAGCCTTACTTAAAATTAGGCGAGTTGTTGCTTCCCATTGCAGCCATAAGAGGCGAAGGAACATCCAACGATTATTTTCCTATGGAAGTACCTGCCCTACCCGCTTTTAATCTACAAAAAGCCATTTCGTCTACCGTTCGCGACTACGGAAGAGAATACTGGACGGGAACCGTTTACACCACCAACCGCAGAGTATGGGAATACGATGAAGAATTTAAAGCCTATTTAGCACGTGTCAGAAGCACCGCCATTGATATGGAAACGGCAACACTTTTTTCGGTCGGTTTTTACAACAAAATACCGACAGGAGCTTTACTGCTCGTTTCCGACCAACCCTTGTTTGCCGACGGCATTAAAACCGAAGAAAGCGACAAAAAAGTTACCGAACAATACGCCGAAGAACATTTAAGAATAGGCATAGACTCTTTAAAACAACTAATTAACAAAGGATTAACCGTAAAACACTTACGTTTCGATTATTATTAATACAATAAATAGATAAGAAATTGGAATACACCATTGTCGTTAAAAATTTAACAAAAAAATTCGGAGACTTTACTTCCGTTAACAATATTTCTTTTAAAGTAAAAAAAGGAGAAATATTCGGTTTGTTAGGAGCTAACGGAGCCGGAAAAACGACCACTATCCGTATGTTATGCGGTTTGCTTATTCCCACTTCGGGAATGATGGAAATAGCCGGCTACAATGTCTTCACACACGGCAAAGAAATCAGAAAGTGCATAGGCTATATGAGCCAAAAATTTTCACTCTACGAAGACCTTACCATTATCGAAAACTTAGAACTATTCGGAACTATTTATAATATACCGAAAAAAATATTGCAAAAAAGAATTTTAAACATCATAGCCCGTCTCAACATTCGCGATTTTGCCAACAGCAAAGTGCTGTCCTTGCCCCTTGGTCAAAAACAAAAATTGGCATTTGCTACCGCCTTGATTCACAAACCCGAAATTGTCTTTTTAGACGAACCCACCAGTGGCGTCGACCCCTTGGTGCGTAGAGATTTTTGGAACATGATTTACGAAAGTGCCTCGCAAGGAATTACCATCATCGTTACCACCCACTATATGGACGAAGCCGAATACTGCAACCGCTTATGTTTTATGTCGAACGGTAAAATCGAAGTCATTGGCAATCCCAACAAATTAAAAGAAAAATACAAAGTAGCGTCCATGACGGAAGTATTTCAAAAAATAACCAATCGCTAAAAAAATGGAATCGTTTAAAGCTATACTAATCAAAGAATTCAGACATATTTTCAGGGATGTGCGTACCCTTGTTTTGATTTTTGCCATGCCCATCGTATTGGTCGTATTATTCGGACATACCATTAGAAACGAAATTTCAAATATCAAAATAGCCGTCTTGGATTATTCGCAAGACACCTACTCTAAATTATTAATAGAAAAAATGACCGCTTCCACTTATTTCAAACTTACCAAACAATTAAATTCGGAAAGCGAAATAGAACAAGCATTTCAACAAGGCATCATACACATGGCAATAGTGATTCCCCGCAATTTTGAAGAAAGCATTGTGCGATTCAAATCAACCGACATACAGCTCATTACGGAAGCATCGAACATCAACGTTGCCACTACTTTAGAGAGCTATGGAAAACAAATCATCAAAGATTTCGAAAAAGAAATCAATAAAAATCACAGCAATTACATCCCTTTCGATGTAAATGTAAAAATGCAATACAACCCTTCATTAGAAAGTGCTTACATGTTTATACCGGGCAATATAGCATTGATTATGATTATAGTTACGGCTTTAATGACATCCATAACGCTTGCCCGCGAAAAAGAAACGGGAAGCTGGAATATGTTGGCTATCACCCCGGTAAACCAACTCACAATGGTAATAGCTAAAATAATTCCTTATATGCTTATCTCGCTCATCTGTACGGCTATCGTAATCCTACTCGGAATTTTTATGTTCAATATGCCCATGAAAGGCAGCTTTGCCCTATTAACGATAGTTTGCATACTGTTTATGCTCACCGCCTGCTCTATCGGAATACTGATTTCCGTTATTACCAAAACACAACAAGAGGCGATGTTGCTCTGTATGTTAGGCTTATTTTTGCCTGCCTTATTGCTTTCGGGCTTTATTTTTCCCATTGAAAACATGCCTTGGGCAATACAAATATTTTCCTATATCGTCCCTGCCACATGGTTCATTGTCGCATTGAAAGACATTATGATAAAAGGTGCGGGACTGATTACCGTTTGGCTTCCGGTAGCAATTTTAACAGCTACCACAATTATTTTAATCGTAGTGAGTGTGAAAAAATTAATGTCGAAAAATATTTCTTAATATTTTATCCTTTTCTACATTAAGTGAGAAAAGATGCACATTTATCATAAAAAAAATTATAACTTTGCAAATTATTTTTATTAAACTCAACTTAACAGAGAATGAATATCTTAAAAGAAAACATCGGTCAATTAAACGACATCATTTCATTAGAAGTACAAGCAACTGATTATAAAGAAAAAGTAGAAAACACACTGAAAGACCTAAGACGCAAAGCGAATATACCCGGTTTTAGAGTAGGACATGTCCCTATGGGTATGATTAATAAAATGTACCGAAAATCGGTGCTTGCCGACGAAATAACCAAGATAGTACAAGATAATTTATTAAACTACATAAAAGAAAACAATATCAATATCTTGTTCGAACCGCTTCCTCTTCCCGAAAAAACACAAGGCGATTTCGATAAGGAAGACGGAAATTTTACGTTCTTTTTTGAAATCGGACTGCAACCCGAATTTGAAATTGATTATGAAAAAACAAAAAAAATCAAGTACCTGAAAATATCTGCCAACGAGAAAGATATCGAAGAGGAAATAAAGAAAATGAGACACAAAATGGGTAAATTTTCCTCTACGGAAGTAGTTGCCGACGAAGATATGCTGTTGGTGAAAGTACTTGCAGAAGACGATGTAAAAGAAGAATTTACCGCTTCGCTATTGCTAAGCTACGTAAAAGAAGAACATAAAAAATTATTTATTGGAAAAAAACTGCACGATAGTATACAATTCAACACCCAAGAAGTATTTAAAAGCGAATACGAACGCTCTACTTTCTTAAAAGTAAAAATAGAAGATTTAGCCGATGCACCTCGCACCATCAGCATTCAAATTGATGCAATACACCACATTGAATTAGCCGAACTAAACGATGAGTTTTTCAAGAATGCATTTCCTAACGCTGAGGTCAAAGACGAAAAATCGTTGAAAGAACATGTAAGAAAACAAATCGAATTGGGTTACGAAAGAGACGAAAAAATGTATTTTCATACAAAAGTCATGGAAATGTTAATGGACAACATCAACATTGATTTACCCTCAGATTTTATAAAAAAATATTTACTGTCGGATAATAACAAAGAATATACCGCTGAAAACATTGATGAAAAATACGATGGAATCAAAAAATCTATTCTCTATCAACTCATTGAAGATAAAATTGCTAAAGCGGCAAAAATTGATGTCGGCAAAGATGAAATCACTCGATACATCAAAGATTATATCCGCAGTGCTTATTTTGGAACTGCTTCCAATCAAACACTTCCCGAAGAACAAGAGCAACAAATAGCAAGTTTTACCAACGAAATGTTAAAAAAATCGGAAAATGTGAAAAATGCTTATGAAAATATTTTTTCCGAAAAAATCATTGCGGAACTGATAAAAAACATCAATCCGACCATAGAAAAAGTAACTTTCGATAAATTTGTTGAAATCATCAGCAATAAACCCGAAAAAAAACAAAAAAAATCCGTTAAATAATAACACTAAATAGCTAAAAACATGAAAGATGAATTTAGAAAATATGCAGTCAAACACGCAGGTATCAGCAGCATGACACTTCATCGCTATACCTCAATAGCCAACGAATACATAACACCCAATATCATTGAAGAACGACAACTCAATGCGGTAGCTATGGACGTTTTCTCGCGTTTAATGATGGACAGAATCATATTTATGGGTGTTCCTATTTTTGATGACGTTGCCAATATCATACAAGCACAATTGCTTTTTTTAGAGTCGGTTGACTCAAAAAAAGACATTCAAATCTATATCAATTCACCGGGCGGCTCAGTATACGCAGGCTTAGGAATTTACGACACCATGCAATACATTGAAGCCGATGTAGCCACTATTTGCACCGGCATGGCAGCGTCTATGAGTGCCGTTTTATTATGTGCAGGAGCACCCAAAAAACGTTCCGCTCTTACACATTCGCGTATCATGTTGCACCAACCTATGGGCGGCGTATCGGGACAAGCATCCGACATTGAAATAGAAGCCCGTGAAATACAAAAAATAAAGAAAGAACTTTACGAAATTATTTCAAAACATACCCAACAACCCTACGATAAAGTGTGGGAAGACTCTGACAGAGACTATTGGATGACATCGCAAGAGGCAAAAGCCTACGGTATGATAGACGAAGTTTTACAAAGAACAAAATAATAATTTTTCTATTTTTATGGCTAAAACAGGAAGAAATAAAAGAACATGTTCTTTTTGCGGTAACGAAGAGAGCAATCAACTACTGCTTTTAGACGGTATTGACGCTCATATTTGTGAAAACTGTGTGCAAACAGCCAATAATATATTGCGAAAAATACACAACGATTACAAAAACAATATTGTAGAAACATTTACTTTCGACAAAAAACCTATCGAAATCAAAAACTTCTTAGATAAATACATTATCGGTCAAGAAGAAGCAAAAAAAGTAATCTCTGTAGCTGTTTACAATCACTATAAACGCATACGTTATTATCAAAATAAAAAAGAACAAGACGATGTAGAAATCGACAAATCAAATATTATTTTGGTCGGTGAAACGGGAATAGGGAAAACATTATTAGCTAGCACAATAGCCAAATTATTGGACGTTCCTTTTTGCATTGCCGATGCCACCGTTTTTACGCAAGCGGGCTATGTAGGCGAAGATGTTGAAAGCATTTTAAGCAGGCTATTACAAGCTGCCGATTACAACGTAAGCAAAGCCGAAAAAGGAATCGTTTTTATTGATGAAATAGATAAAATAGCACGCAAATCCGATAATCCGTCCATTACACGCGATGTGTCGGGCGAAGGAGTGCAACAAGCACTATTAAAGCTATTGGAAGGCAGCATTATAAATGTTCCACCCGAAGGCGGAAGAAAACATCCCGAACAAAAATTCATCCAAATCGACACTAAAAATATTTTGTTCATTGCAGGAGGTGCCTTTGACGGTATCGAAAAAAAAATAGCCAATCGTTTAAATACGAAAGTCATCGGTTATAAGAAAAACGGAAATAAAATACACGACGACGATATGCTTCAACACATTACATCGCAAGACATCAGAGCCTACGGCTTAATCCCCGAAATATGCGGGCGATTTCCGGTAGTTACCTATATGACTAAATTAGACGAAGATGCACTGAAACGAATATTGTTAGAACCTAAAAATGCGTTGACCAAACAATACCAAAAACTGTTGGAAATAGACGATATCCATTTAACATTCGATGACGAAGCCATCTCTGCAATAGTAGAAAAAACGGTAGAGTTAAAATTAGGCGCCAGAGGATTACGCACCATCATCGAAAAAATTATGACGGATGCCATGTTCGATTTTCCGGGTAAAAACAAGAAAAAATTACATATCACCAAAGCATACGTAATAGATAAATTAGCAGTTATTAACAAATAAAAAAATAAATTAATTTTAATTAAAAAAATCTTATTCAGACAATGGATTTAAAAAAAATATTGATAGTATCGGGAAAAAGCGGACTGTTTTATATTGTTAATCAAGGAAAAGACCGTATAATAGTAGAATCTATTCAAGATAAATCACGCCATCCTATTTTTCCTTCTAATAAAGTGATTTCCTTAGAAGATATTAGTATTTTCACCAATGCCGAAGAAGTACCGCTCAAAAAGGTGTTTTTGAAAATATTTGAACTTGAAAATGGACAAAAATGCATTGACAATAAATCTGATAGCAATGCATTAAAAACATATATGGAGAAAGTATTACCCGAATATGACAGAGAAAAAGTGTATGTTTCGGACATGAAAAAATTGTTTGCTTGGTATAATTTATTAATCGAGCATAATATGCTCAACTTTGACGATATCAAGAAAGAAGAAGAAGAAAAAGAAAAAAAGACGGAAGAAAATTCTTCCGATAATCAATAAATTATTAAACTGTGAAGCAAACATGCCCAACCGACTGACAACAAGCAGATAATTGTAAGGCATGTGAGTTCCATACGACCATCAACTAAAAAACACGAACGTATGAAAAAAAAATGGATATGCAGCAAGGAAGAAGATTTGTATTATATTGCTTCCCAATTATTTGCTAAATATCCCCATCAACTTATCTTCTCTTTAAAAGGCGATATGGGAGTAGGTAAAACAACCTTCATGAAATACGTTTGTCGTTATTTGCAAAGCAAGGATAAGGTAAGCAGTCCTACTTTCTCTATTGTCAATGAATACGAATTGCCCAACAATAAAAAATTATATCATTTTGATTTTTATCGAATTAAAAGTATTGATGAAGCTATTAATATTGGTGTGGAAGACTATTTTTACAGCAATCACTATTGTTTTTTCGAATGGGCTGAAAGAATCAATACATTACTACCGCCTGATACCATAGAAATAACCATATCTATAGATTATTCCGATAACAAAGAAAATAGAATTTTTAGTTTTTAGTATTTATAGGTGTTTTTCCACATTTTTTGCAATTGGCTACGCAAGTCCTTTTCTCTTGCGTTATTTCCCGGCTCGTAGAATTTTTTCCCTTTTAATTCTTGCGGCATAAAATCGCTTTCAATAAAATTTCCCTGAAAATCATGTGCATACTTATAGCCGGCACCATACGATAAATTTTTCATAAGACCGGTAGGTGCATTCCGAAGAGCAAGAGGAACCGATAAATTTTTTGTTTTTTCTACAGCACTAAGTGCTGCTTCTATAGCAAGATAAGAGGCATTGCTTTTGGGAGAGCAAGCCAAATAAATAGCCGTTTGCGACAAGATAATACGCGATTCGGGCATACCAATCATTGTTACAGCCTGAAAGCAATTGGTAGCAAGCAATAAAGCATTGGGATTAGCATTTCCTATGTCTTCGGCAGCCAAAATCACCATTCGACGAGCAATGAATTTAGGGTCTTCGCCCGCCGCAATCATACGAGCAAGCCAATACAGTGCGGCATTGGGATCGCTACCACGCATTGATTTAATAAAAGCAGAAATAACATCGTAATGCATTTCGCCCGATTTATCGTAAATTTGCAAGTTTTGCTGTATAACATTCATTACCGTTTCGTCGGTAACTTGTATTTCATCTTCTTTCGAAACAAGACTGTAAACACTTAATTCAAAAGCATTGAGCAACTTCCTTACATCACCCCCCGAAATATACATCAAGGCATCGGTAGAGTGAATAACTATTGTCTTCGATAATTTTTTTTGCAATAATTCCTTTGCTTGTTCTAAAATTTTCTTGAGATGACTTTCTTCCAAAGGCTTCAATATATAGATTTGACAACGCGACAATAAGGGAGAAATGACTTCAAAAGACGGATTTTCGGTGGTAGCCCCAATTAAAGTAACGATTCCTTGCTCAACAGCACCCAACAAGGAATCTTGTTGAGACTTACTAAAACGGTGAATTTCATCTATAAACAGAATAGAGGGTGCATTCGTTTTTTTCGCATTATCAATAACTTCACGCACTTCGCGAACACCGGAATTAATAGCACTTAATTTGTAAAAATTAAACTTTAAATGTTCCGCTATAAGATAGGCTAATGTCGTTTTGCCTACACCGGGAGGTCCCCATAAAATCATTGAAGGTATTTTCCCCATATCCAACGATTTACGAAGAATAGCCCCCTCGCCTACTAAAAACTCTTGTCCGTAATATTCATCAAAGGATGTAGGACGCATTTCTTCTGCTAAAGGAACTGATTTCATACTAAAATATAATTCTACAAATCAATAAAAATTGAATTGCAAATCGTTTTGATTTATATTATTTACATTCGGCACAAATGATATTTTTAGCAGCCAAATTTTCGCGAATAAGAACAGAATATGTTTTTATTTCATTGCAGAAACGAGTTCTATTTTTTTGAGCTGCCAATCGGCAAGCCGTTTCAAAATTTTTCGCCGTATAGGTGTTTTCACTGATAGAATACAAATTCAAATAAGTGAAAATAAAATCTTCGCTTACAGACGAATCAGTAATAAAAGGATCCATAGTCGTTCTGGCAAATTCATAATCTTCGTATTCGATAAAAGTAGAGGCTACTTCATAGGCTTTTTGCCAAGTAGTAATGGTCGGCAATGATATTTGTTTTATCTTTTCATAAACCGTACTCATCAAATTTTCATCGGGTGATTCACTTTCATTTATGAAATCCAACACTTTATACTGAAAAGTCATATTCAATGCATCTACTTTCGTGGGATAAGTTTTGCCTATGTTAATATTGTAAAACTTATCAATTTTAACTTGTTTAGGTGTAACCTGCGAAGTAGATGTTATCTCTTCGTCAAGCACCGAACAGCAAAGTGCATTGAACTCAGCTACTAAATTTTTATTGTCAAATTTATACAAATCAATAACATTTTTCATAAAATCAGAAGACCAAGCACCTTTGAAAAACGACAACATATAATATTTGTTGGTTAAAAAAGGCAACATATTCGCCCGATAAGGAATATTCATGCTGTCAATTAAATCTTTTGTATACTTACCGTCTTCCACCCTTTTCATAATAAATTTTTGAATGGCAAAAGCCATAGGTAAATCCCCTTTTTCCAATGTTTTATTGAATTTATTAACCACAAAACCTTGTTCGTATTGTTCCGATATATCGTAAGTGGCATACATAACAATATGCGCTCTTCGATGGTTTTTTAAAATAGGTTCCAAACTCTTTACCAATTTAGCATTTTTCAATTGTGCACTCAAGTCGTTTTTAGATAAATTAGCCAAATTAGCATGTTCTTTACTATTCTTTAAGTCATTCACTAATAAGTCATAGCCATCACTAAACTCTATCTTATGCGTAAGATTTTCAACTTGCATTTTCTTTAATGCATTGACAATACTTTCCGAACGCTTTTTCTGTAACACTTCATTCGATTGTTGACTTCCTTCTAAAGATGTAGATGCCACTATAACAATACTATCAATAATAAATTTCGGTTCTCTCAGAGCTTCAATAAAAGGACGTATATCTTCTGCTACATATTCCGATTTATTGACTTCAAAAGGCACATTAAATTCCAATACCGTTTTTTCCGCTTGCGGGATATAATTAATAGTAGTTTGAATACCCGACAAATCGGGAACCAAACTTGTTTTCCCTGAGTAATCCGATGTAACTTGTTTTACATTTGTCTTAATCAAAGTTTTACATACTACTTTATCTTTTATGACAATAAGATTAATGTCATACGGAGCACTTACATTATTGGGAATGCTACCGATATATACGCTGAGACCTTTATTTTTCTTATCGCTTATTTCATTCTTTTTTTCCAATTTTTTGAAACGAATGTATTTTGGCATTACGCCGCGATTGTAGAAATTAAAATCCACATCATTTTGCTGATTGCAAGCATATTGAGAATGCTGAACGATATCAATTGCTATGCCATCTTTTTTCTTTCCTATTAAACGTTTAAGTTCTTTTATGTTAGGATGAACAAAATAAATATCATTGCCTTTTAAGGTAATGCATTTTTGAAGGTTTTCTATGCCTTTCACTTCACACTTACGGCAAGTTTTTTCATTGTAAGGTTTTAAGCGATACGACTTGCGTGTGTAAGTAGTATTTCTGTAAGTAATATCATCTTTATTAAACGATAAATCATTTCCAAATACCAATGATATATAAACGTTTTTATTATTATTATCTACCGATGTTCCGACACCGATATAGGTAAATTTTTTATTCAAAGGAATAACACTTGTTTTTGAATTTTTCAGCAAATAACCAACTGCCTCAGTCGCTACTTCCAAATAAGAATAATCGCTTCTGGCATTGTCTTTTGTAGCTTTTGCTCTTGTTATTAACTCGGCAACACGTTTGGTTCCACCCGCTTTCACCGAACGCAATTCAGAGGTCTTCAAATAACTTACCACATTTTTATACGTTCTTTCTTTTTTCTTCGCCATAAATGCCGACTGATAGGTGGCTGCGGTATCCAATATATCTTTATTGGTCAACGGCTCTGCAAAGTTGCAGTTTTTTCTCGCATAATTAATAACTTCAATGATACAAGCCTTTAGAATATCACTGTCATAATCAATCGGATTGAAGTTTTTCAAAAAATCAGGATGAGTTTCTCCTACTTTTTCATAGTCAATATCACAGATAGGTGATTGTTGTGCATACACTGAATGACTACGACTAAAAAATGCAGCTAAAAAAATGGCTAAAAAATAAGTAAAAAATTGTTTCATTATTTATTTTATTTTAATATTTATATTGTTTTATTTTATGCAAAAATAATATTTTTTTTCATACTTCTCCATATAAATTCTCTTTTTTTTTACACATTGAATCGAATATGTAAAATATCACCGTCTTGTACTACGTAGTTTTTTCCTTCCACAGTAAGTTTCCCTGCTTTTTTACAATTCAGTTCCGAACCGTAAGTTATCATATCGTCATATTTAATGACTTCGGCACGAATAAATCCTCTTTCCAAATCACTGTGTATAACACCGGCTGCTTGCGGTGCTAAACTACCTTTCGTAATTGTCCATGCCCTATTTTCTTTTCCTCCTACCGTAAAAAACGATATGAGATTCAACAGCTTATAAGCTGCTTGCAATAATTTATTCACTCCCGGCTCTTGTATGCCGACATCTTCTAAAAAGAGTGCTTGGTCTTCTTCTTCTAATTCTGCTATTTCAGCTTCCAATTTTCCGGCTATTACTAAAATCTGATTATCGCTATCCTTAAAATAATCAATTACCGACTCCGAATATTTATTGCCGGTCAAGACCGATTTTTCATCAACATTACAAACATACAAAATAGGTTTAGCGCTTAGCAACATCATGTCTTCTACCACTTTTTTTTCACTGTCGGGTAAATCCAAAGTCCTGACATTTTGAAAGTTTTCAAGATGATTTTTATATTTCTGCAATACTTCCACCTGAAAACGGGCTTCTTTGTCGCCTACTCTTGCTGCTTTATCTACTTTTTGTATTTTACGTTCTATTTGCTCCAAATCTTTAATTTGAAGCTCTAAATCAATAGTTTCTATATCTCTCACAGGATTAACACTCCCATCGATGTGCGGTAAGTTATCGTCATCATAGCAACGCAGCACGTGAATCAAAGCATCGCACAAACGTATATCGGCTAAAAAAGAATTGCCAATCCCTTCGCCCTGATTAGAACCTTTTGTTAATCCCGGAATGTCAATTATTTCAACGGTAGCATACACCAACTGCTCAGCAGTGATTAGTTGATGTATTTTTTCTAATCGTTCATCGGGAATATTACAAATTCCCACGTTCGATTTATCGCTACTAAAAGCAAAATTAGTAACTTGTGCTTTTGTTTTCGACATGCAATTAAACAAAGTGGTTTTCCCTGAATTGGTAATGCCGATAATACCACACTTTAATCCCATAAAACTTTGGTTTAGAACATTAAATTTATATCTACAACCTCTTTTATTTCCGGAAGATGTTTGACGATGGTTTTTTCCACACCGTCTTTTAAAGTCATTCTGCTATAAGGACAGCTTCCGCAAGCACCTTGTAACTCCACTTTTACAACATTGTCAGCTGTTAATTCCACAAAACGAATATCTCCGCCATCAGCCTGAAGATGAGGTCTTATTTGATCAATTATATGAACTACTTTTTGTTCTAATGTCATTTCCATTTTAAAATAAATTTTAAATAAAAATAATAAATGCAAAAATACAAGAAAATACCAAACAATACCTACATTTCCGTTAAAATTATCAATCTATTTTTAAGCTACTCTATGTGAGATGGAATTTGTATAGAACGAATAAAAAAACAGACAAAAGCCGAATTGAAAATAGAAGGTAAAATAAAAACAAAAAAAAAATTATTGACGCTTTAGATACTTTAACCACAACAACTTAAACAGTGTCGTTCAATTGATAAGAAAAAATAATTGTTAAAAATAAGAAATTACGACAAACATTTCAATTATTCTGATAATTTTGCAAAAAAAATAACAATTGTAGTTAACAGCAAAAATTTCATAAAAAAACAACACATACATGTTAGATTTTTTCAATAAATTAGCCGAAGAATTTGTACTGCCATTGGAAAATCCTATCTTGGTTTTTTCATTGGTATTATTTATTATCTTACTATCGCCCATTGTTTTAAAGAGGTTTAGCATTCCGGGAATCATCGGGTTAATTATTGCAGGGGTCATTATTGGACCTTACGGATTCAATATGGTGAAAAAAGAGTCAATAGAACTATTTTCAACATTAGGACTATTGTATATTATGTTTATAGCAGGACTTGAACTTGACTTAAACGAATTTAAAGCCAATAAATACAAAAGTCTTCTATTTGGTATTTTTACATTTATTTTTCCATTATCTATCGGATTTCCCGTATGTCATTATCTTTTAGGCTATGATTTTAACGCAAGTTTACTTACAGCCAGCATGTTTGCCACCCATACATTGGTGGCTTATCCGATAGTAAGCAAATTGGGGGTTTCAAAAAATCAAGCTGTTGCTGTTACGGTAGGCGGTACAATTTTGACCGATACGGCAGTACTTATTATTTTAGCCGTTGTTATGGGAAAAAGCCAAGGGTCTTTAAATCAAGAGTTCTGGATAAAACTTGGCGTATCATTTGTTATTTTTACGGCTATTATGTTTTTACTTATTCCTCGTATAGCCAAATGGTTTTTCCGTAAATTAGAAAGCGAAAAACATTCACACTACATTTTTGTATTATCGGTTGTTTTCTTTGCCGCTTTCTTAGCAGAAGTAGCCGGATTAGAACCTATTATTGGGGCTTTCGCAGCCGGATTAGCACTCAACAAACTCATTCCCAACTCATCGGCATTAATGAACCGTATCGAATTTATGGGTAATTCGCTGTTCATTCCCTTTTTTCTTATCAGCGTAGGAATGATTGTAGATGTTAGAGTAATTTTGAGCGGACCTATGGCAATTATTATCGCTGTTACGCTCTCAGTAGTAGCTATAGCAAGCAAATGGATAGCTGCCTTATTTACACAATTGATTTTCAGATATTCCAAACTGCAACGCCAACTCATATTCGGACTAAGTAGCTCGCATGCAGCGGCTACCCTTGCCGTTATATTAGTAGGCTATAGAGCTAAGATTATTGACGACAATATACTTAACGGAACAATTATTCTTATTTTAATTACATGTATCGTGGCTTCGTTTGTAACTGAAAAAGCGGCTAAACAACTCGTTGTTCAATCCGATAGTGAAGAAACAAACGTTACAAAAAAAACAGCCTCTACCAAAAGCGAACACATACTCTTGCCTATCGAAAACGTAGCCAATTTTGCTAAAATTGAAAAATTGTTAGAGTTGGGTATTCTTGTCAAAGATAAAAAATCAGTATACCCCATATCGATACTTACGGTAGTAGCAAATGACAGCGATGCCGAACTTAATTTGGTAAAAGCAAGAAATAAGTTAGAAGATTTTGCACGACACGCTTCAGCTTCAGAAACTAAAGTCAATGTTATTACGACTATCGATCACAATCCGGGAAGTGGAATCGGGCGTATTTCACGCGAAATCATGGCTGACATTATTATTTTAGGATGGCCCACACGCACAGGATTTATTAATAAACTAATCGGCGAAAAAATAGATTCCATTCTAAGCAATACCGATAAAACTATTTATGTGTGTCATTTAGAAAAACCTTTAGCCGTACATAAACGACTTGTTATTACTATTCCGCCTTTAGCCGAACACGAAAACGGTTTTAAATTATGGTTTGTCAATATGGCGAAATTAGCACAAGAACTCAGCATTTCCATTCAACTTTACTCTAACGAATCGACACAGAAAGCCGTTGAAAGACTGTATAAAGAAAATAAACTAAGCGCATCAATCCACAAACACATCTTTGCCGAATGGGAGGACTTCTTAATCCTATCTCGAAACATTGGTGAAGACGACCTCATTGTCTTGGTAGCTGCTCGAAAAGGTGCTACTTCTTATTTAAACGTCATGGATAATTTACCATGGAAATTAGAAAAATATTTCAAAACAAATAGTCGCTTAATTATTTATCCTCAGCATTTTAGCAACGAAAACATTCTCGACCAATACCATGACGTTACAGGTCAGCCTTTGAATAAAGGAATAGAAGTGGTGCAAAAAATCGGAAAAGGAATCGGTACTATTTTTAAAACCGACTCATAACACACCGAAGATGAATTTGGGTTATCCGAAATATCCGCAAATTAAAAAAATGAAAAAAGGCTTATTCTAAAGTCAATAAAAATATTTCATTTTCAAAGTTTAGCTTTCTATTTTTTTATACTTTTGTATAACGAAAAATACAGCAATACTAATTAAGTAATATATCTGAAATTGAACACATTATTTGAAGGACTCAATGAAGCACAACAAAAAGCGGTAGCACATTACAAAGGAGCTATGATGGTCATAGCCGGCGCAGGCTCAGGAAAAACACGCGTATTAACGCATCGCATTGCTTATATGATTTCACAAGGAGTGAACCCTTTTGAAATACTCAGCTTAACCTTTACCAACAAAGCAGCCGCCGAGATGAAAGAACGAGTTATGGAGCTGCTTAGCAACAACATAGGACGCAATGTGTGGATGGGAACTTTTCATTCCATTTTTAGTAGAATACTACACATAGAATCGGAATATTTGGGGTTTTCTAAAAATTTCACGGTATATGACCAAGACGATAGTAAAAATTTAATAAAAACAATTATAAAAGAAAAAAACTTAGACGATAAACAATATCGTCCCAGCACAGTTCAAGCCATGATATCCAATGCCAAATCCAATCTGTTGTCGCCCGAAGAGTACAATAGTAATTCTTTGATATATAGCGAAAATCAATCAAAAAGAATGGAGATGGTAGGCAGTATTTACAGCGCTTACAACCAACGACTAAAGCGTTTAGACGCAATGGATTTCGACGATTTGCTGTTCAATATGTATGTTTTGTTAAGAGATTTTCCCGATATGCTCTACAAATACCAACATAAATTTAAATACATATTGGTAGACGAATACCAAGATACCAATTATGTACAGTATCAAATTGTAAAAAAATTAGCAGCTTTACACGAAAATATTTGCGTTGTCGGCGATGATGCACAAAGCATTTATGCGTTTAGAGGTGCTAACATTCAAAATATTATCAACTTCAAAGAAGATTATCCCGACTATAGCTTATTTAAATTAGAACAAAACTATCGTTCTACTCAAACCATACTCAACGCCGCCAATGCCGTTATCAAAAACAACAAAGAACAAATACATAAAACCATCTGGACTGCTAATGAAGAAGGGAGTAAAATTAAGCTGATAGAATGCTTGAGCGAGTCGGACGAAGCCCAAAAAGTAGCCGGCTCTATTGTTGACTTTAAGCAGAAAAACAACTTAACCTACAAAGATTTCACCATTCTATATCGTACCAATGCTCAATCACGTCCTTTGGAAGAAGTGTTTGTCAGAATGGGTATCCCCTACCGCATTTACGGTGGAAAGTCTTTTTATCAACGCAAAGAAATAAAAGACGTATTAGCTTATTGTCGTTTAACAGTCAATTATAAAGACGATGAATCCTTGCGTCGTATCATCAATTATCCCCAAAGAGGTATTGGCACTACGACCATGGAAAAAGTAATGGCAGCAGCCAACGACAACAATTGTTCGATATGGGAAATTATTTCGCAACCGGAAAAATACGACAACATTCTTAACCAAGGAACTTGGAATAAATTAACTGACTTTGTTGCTAAAATTAAAAGCTTTCATTTTCTTTTGGATAAACAAGATGCCTTTGAATTAGGAAAATACATTGCCGATAAAAGCGGCATTACAGAAGAATTAAAAATGCTTACAGAAGAAAAAGAACGCTACGAAAACCTCGGAGAGTTATTCAATGCAATGAAAAATTTCACAGAAAGAACCCCCGAAAACACCATAGACATGGAAACAGGCGAAGACCTTAGTAATTATTTCCCTTCATTGAATCGGTTTTTAGAAGAAGTCGTTCTACTTACCGATGCCGATGAAGAAGATAAAACAGGCAATAACAAAGTAAAACTCATGACCATACACGCTTCTAAAGGCTTAGAGTTTCCATACGTTTACATCGTAGGATTAGAAGAAAATTTATTCCCCTCGCACATGGTCAGCAGTCAATCGGAAATGGAAGAAGAACGAAGATTGTTTTACGTAGCCATTACTCGCACAAAACAACACCTCACTTTGTCTTATGCCAGAAGTCGCTTCGTTTTTGGCAGTATCAATTATGCTGTTCCCAGTTCTTTTTTAAAAGAAATTGATAAAAATCTTATCGAAAGCCCGCATACATCTTTTAATCAACCGACATTAATATATAAAAACGTACCAAAATACACTAGCCCTACACAAGTAAAGAAAAATATTCCTTTCAGTAAAAAAGATGCACAGGAAGTTTCACAAATAAAATCTTCGGTAGCATTAGGTGCTGAAGTTGAGCATTTAAAGCAATTAAAAATAGGAATGACAGTATTTCACGATAAATTTGGTTTAGGGAAAATAGAAGAAATGATTGAAGACGGCGCCAATAGTAAAACCATCATTACTTTCGAAAAGTTCGGCAAAAAAACAATGCTTTTACGCTTTGCAAAATTGAAAATAGTCAATCAATAATATGAGTCTTTCAACTATTGCCTTATTAATTGTCTCAGGCTTATTCGTAGGCTTTATCAATACTTTAGCCGGTGGAGGAACGATTATTTCCATTTCCGTATTTATGTTTTTAGGACTTCCGCCAATGGTAGCCAACGGCACCAATCGAATTCCAATATTTTTACAAAATTTAACGGCAGTAACAAATTATTCCAAAAAGAAAATTTTAAACATACGTACTTCTTTAAAATATGCCATTCCCGTAGCTATCGGTTCCGTTATCGGAGGCAATATTGTTATCTCATTCAGCGAAAAAACTTTCAATTACTTTTTTATAGCCATTATTTTGTTTATGATTGTGATGATTCTACTAAAACCCAAAATGTGGCTAAAAGAAAATCCGACAAAAATCAACACCCCTTTTTCCGTCTTTCAATGGATACTTCTTTTCATTATAGGTATTTACGGAGGGTTAATTCACGTCGGAATCGGTTATTTTCTCATCGCAATAGTTGTCTTAATGAGAGGATACGACTTACTGAAAGCCAACGCAATAAAAAACCTTATCGTACTTATTTACGTCCCTTTCTCACTCATTCCATTTATTATTCACGAACAGGTACGCTATGACTACGGCTTAGTGCATGCTATCGGTAATATTATTGGTGCTTACATTGCTTCTCAATGGGCTTCACGATTTGGAAGCAAATTTATCAGATACGTACTTTTGCTGCTCTTATTCATTTCCTGCTTGCAAATTTTAAGTATGTTTTATTTCGATAGCAAATAATTTTTTAAAAGTTCTTTACTTTAATGT
This sequence comes from Bacteroidales bacterium, assembly GCA_012519525.1. GTDB lineage: Bacteria > Bacteroidota > Bacteroidia > Bacteroidales > WCHB1-69 > UBA5266. Next base: position 19,100 of record JAAYQB010000143.1, read on the forward strand.
ATATTGTTTTTGTTTTTTAATCATTATTTAGTATTTTTGCATATTATAAAAAAAATATTTTTCTTATATGGATAAAACATTACAAGAATTTGACCAAGTGATAGATATGTGCAGAGACATATTTCTAAAAAAAATGCACGATTACGGTGTTGCATGGCGAATATTACGTACCACTTCCATTACCGACCAAATATACATCAAAGCACAACGAATTAGAAGTATAGAAGAAAAAGGAGTTCATAAAGTAGAGGAAGGTATTTTACCTGAATTTATTGGCATTGTCAATTACGCAATAATGGCACAAATGCAATTAGAATTAGGAAGCAGTTCAACCGATAATTTCAATATATCTAAAGATGAAATCATCAAGTTATACAACCACTATGTGTTGAAAGGAAAAGAGTTACTTATGAATAAAAATCATGATTATGACGAAGCATGGCGAAACATGCGAATAAGTTCTTATACCGACATTATTTTAATGAAACTGCTACGCATAAAACAAATCGAAGATATTAAAGAAAACACGATTATATCCGAAGGATTGGATGCCAATTACTACGACATTTTCAACTATGCTGTTTTTGCCCTTATCAAACTAAACGAAAACACTTAAAATCTACATATTATGAGTTATATAAGAAAAGAACGTAAAGATATCGTCTATTATTTAAGAGAATTTTCACGTCTCTTTATGGGAATATTATTTATATTTTCCAGCTATGTGAAAGGAGTTGACCCCTATGGATTTTCCATAAAATTAGAAGAATACCTTATCTCATTTGGCTTGGACTTCTTTAGCCCCTTAGCCATGACGATGGCAATAGGAGCCATAACCGTTGAATTTTTAATTGGTGTCGCATTGATTGTCAATTTTAAAATGCGATTTACCTCATGGGTGTTATTGCTTTTTATGCTATTTTTCACCCTATTAACTTTTTGGTTAGCCTACGCCTTGGATATCGTCAATCTGTATAATTCTATTTTCCATAAAAATGTAAAAATATTCGTCGTAACCGACTGTGGATGTTTTGGCGATTTTATCACCCTCTCTAACAAACAAACATTTTATAAAAATGTAGTATTCATGTTGTTTACTCTCATTATTTTCGGACAAAACAAAAAATACAAACAAAACAAATTAGCTTTAAGAAAACAAATAATAGCTCTGTTAGTCGGTTTAATTGCCATATTATTTGTACAAATATACTGCCTACGCCATGAACCATGGCACGATTTCCGTCCTTGGTATAAAGGCAATTTTATTGCTGCCGAAACCTATTCCGAAGCACCTGAAATGGATTTTATTTTCATCTATAAAAATAAGACAAACAATGCGATAGTAGAATATACTACCGATGAGTTAATGGCGATTAGCGAAGATGAAGCAACTTACGAAGACTTTGAAAACAACTATGTTTATGTGGATAGAAAAGATAAAATAATCAAAAAAGGAACCGAAGCAAAATTAGCCGACTTTGAACTGCAAGACAAAGAACAAAAAACCGATATGAAAGAAAGCATTATCGAACAAAAAGGCTATCATTTTATCCTATTTATAAGAAATATAAAAACCGCTTCCTTGAACAACTTCAAACAAATCAATGATTTTGCCAATCAATGTATTAACGACAATATCCCTTTTATTGCAGTTACAGGCTCAATGCCTAAAGAAGTGGCTGAATTACAGCAAAAATACAATACCGAATTTCATTTTTATTATAGCGATGAAACCCCATTAAAAACAGCTATTCGAAATAATCCCGGACTTATACTATTAAAAGACGGATATATAATTGATAAATGGAGTTTTAGAGATATTCCAAGCTATGATAAATTCAAAAATTCCATCCCCACTTATGATAAAAACTTAATCAAATACAAAATCAAGATTCCACCCATACTTCCTAATGGAGTAAACTTAGATTCTGTTAATTACTCTGTAAAAGAAAATATGCAAATTGATGAATAATTTAGAGCAATACATCAAAGATTATTTTTTAGACTTTATTACTTCTGAAGATGAGATGAAGCAGGCAATTCATCTTATGCGTACGGAAGTAGATAGTTACATAAAAGAACACCATTTAAAATCTTTAGTATTAGGCATATCGGGTGGCATTGACAGTGCTTTTGCGGCAGCTTTATTAAAACCTGTTTGCGACAACAATCATATTCCACTGATAGGAAGATCCATTACCATTGAATCGAATAAAAAAGAAGAAATCGAACGCTCTATATTGATTGGGGAGAATTTCTGTCATGATTTTCAACATATTGACTACACATCCTTATTTCAAAAATACAAAGCCTTATTACCTGATTTAGACGATACATTGAAGTCAAAGCTAAGAATGGGCAATTGTAAAGCACGTCTTCGAATGATTGTCTTATACGATCTCGCTCAATTACACGGAGGTCTTGTCATTTCAACCGATAATTTCACCGAATATTTAATCGGCTTTTGGACTTTGCATGGAGACGTTGGAGATTATGCCCCATTTTGTCATCTGTGGAAAACCGAAATTTATTTTGCCGCTAATATATTAATGAAAGAATTGAAAAATTCTTCCAAAAATGCCATCAATTTATGCATAAAAGCAGTCCCTACCGATGGCTTGGGAATAGGCAATTCCGATTTTGACCAATTAGGACTTAATAGTTACGAAGACATTGACAGGTTGTTTCGATCCTATTTCAAAGGAGATAAATCCAATGAAAATCACATTCTTATAAAAAAATACAAAGACAGTTTTTATAAAAGAAATAATCCTATTATTATTAAAAGAGAAAAAATAAGCAAAAAAATACTTAAAAAATAAAATCAACTGATTATCATATATATACATTTTTAACAAACATTTAAATTCATTTCAAATTACCATACTAACAACTAATATTCAAAAGATTAAAAGCAATATCAACCACAAATTAACACCATAAAGTGAAAAATGCTAACATTAAAGAGTTTAGTGATAAAGTATATTTTTGTATTTTTGCTTTTTAAATGAGATTAAATGAGAAAAGTATATTTTTTTAGAAAATAAAAAAAAATGAAACTTTTTAGAGAAACATGGAGTATAAGAATAGAAAGTTACGAAAACACAGAAAATTAATGGCTGAAAGAAAATAAAAGATATGAAAGGAAGAAAAATTCACATATTATTATATTTGTTCTTGTTTTTCGTACTAAGAACTAACGCACAACAAGATCCACAATTTACACATTATATGTACAGTGATTTTCTTATCAATCCGGGTGTAGCAGGTAGCGGAGGAATCTGTGCTACCGGTATTTTCAGACAACAATGGGCTGGATTTCAAGACACATGGGATGATTTAGAAACCGGCAAAACGGAAAAGTATTCTACTGCACCTCAAGAGGTTCTCATTACTTTTCATGCGCCAGTGAAAGCACTGCACGGAGGTTTAGGTTTAGCCGTATGCCAAGATAAATATGGATATCAAAATGACATTGGCGTTAAATTAGCCTATTCTTTTAAAGTTAATTTTGGAGGCGGAACTTTAGGTATTGGTGTAGCGGGCGACTTCTTAAGTAGAACCCTTCATGGAGATAGATATCACCCAAAACAAGAAGGGGACCCAAAAGTAGTAACTTCAAATGTTTCTGATTTTTATATAGATGCAGCATTCGGATTGTATTATATAAACCCTGACAAATGGTTTGCCGGCATGAGTGCTACACACCTAATCACAGGAGAAGGAAAAAACACTCACCAAAAAACAGCGAGACATTTTTATTTCTATGGTGGGTATGAGTTTGCACTTCCTTTTAATCCAAATTGGAGTTTAAAACCTTGTGCTATGATTAAAACGGATTTTGTAAAAGCACAATACGATTTAACCGTATTAACCGAATGGACTAAGATAGTTTGGGGTGGTGTTAGTTGGCGTATTGACCGTGATGCAGTTGCTCTATTAGTAGGAGCAAGACCTTTTATTAATTCGTCTACTGCTGCCAGAGGATTGGAATTTGGAGTTTCATATGACATAACCACTTCTAGATTAGGATATAATCATAAAAGAAGTTTTGGAGGACCGGAAATAATGATAAAATATTGCTTTACCATTATTCCTCCGGTATCGGTTTACGGATATAAAAACACTCGATTATTAGGAAATAAACCGACAGAATATTAAAATATATTGAAATAAGATATAATAAAATTAAGAAAATATTAGTTACTTACATATAAATACATAAGAGTATGAAGAAATTGATCTTAACATTAACAGTTTTTGTAGCCATAGTATTAACGGGATGTCGTAATACTGGCGACGGTCAACTTATTGGAGCTCAAGATAGAATGGAATATAAAGAAGTGGAACCTTTTGGGATGAAATTCGTTCCTGAAGGACACTATCTAATGGGAATCGGGGAGCAAGACCCAACTTATTCTATGACATATAGTGCTAAAAACGTTACCGTTAAAGCATTTTGGATGGACGAAACGGAAATAACCAATAACGAATACCGTCAGTTTGTCGAATGGGTTATCGACTCTATTATCCATGTTCAACTTGGCGAGACTTTAGACGAGGAAGAAAATGAACATTATTTAAAATATACACGAAAAGAAGCCACTGAGGAACATGAAGAAGGAGAAATTATTGAACCAAAACTCATTAATTGGGACACCAAAATAGATTGGGATTCTCAAGACGAAGAATACCGTGCTGCCCTCTCCTATTTGATTTTAGACCTTAGTGCCGGAAATGAAAGATATTACCACTACAAAATGAGAGATATGGATATCAAAAAAATAGTTTTTGAATATTGGTGGTACGACAAAAGAGCATTTAAAGACGATGATGTACAAGGTGCGGCTTTTAAAGAATTTGACAATGTTGACCCTCAAACAAAAGATATGGGAATGTTCTCTAATAGACCTACAGCTTATAATCAAGGGGCAAAACCTTTTTTAAGACACGAAGCTGTTAATGTTTATCCCGACACCTTATGTTGGATACACGATTTTGTTCATTCTTATAACGAACCTCAAACCAATAGCTATTTTTGGCATCCGACTTACGACCACTATCCTGTAGTGGGTGTTAGTTGGAAGCAAGCAAGGGCTTTTTGTGCATGGCGTTCACACATTAGAAATACCTACCTTATCACCCAAGAATGGGCATATGAAAATGAATTTCGTTTACCCAACGAATCGGAATGGGAGTATGCTGCCAGAGGATATTTATTGGGAAGTCCTTATCCTTGGGGAGGTCCTTATACTCAAAATTTAAATGGTTGTTATTTAGCTAACTTTAAGCCGCTTAGAGGAAACTACAGTGCCGACGGTAGCGTATACACAGTAATTGTTGCTCACTATCATGCAAACGATTGGGGATTATACGATATGGCAGGTAATGTATCGGAATGGTGCGAAGATGCCTACAATGAATCAGCACATAATTTCGCTCATGACCTTAATATGCAATATACTTATTTTGCAAAAGACAATGACCCGCCTGTCTTAAAAAGAAAAGTAGTACGCGGTGGTTCATGGAAAGATATTAGCTATTATTTAAACAATGCAAGCAGAACCTATGCTTATCAAGATACAGGCAAGTCCTACATCGGATTTAGATGTGTTCAAGCCTACTTAGGACGTAATTATGGAGATAATTTAGCTACTTCATCTAACGTTTACTAAATAATAATGAAGAAAAAATTTAATCATTTAATAATTAATAAATAAAAAATAATAATAATTAAAAAATTAATCTATGGGATTGTATGAATTAGTAAGAAGTAAACCTTACAAAGACTTTATGGCAAAGCTGTATGGATGGGGTGCAGCAGTGGTAATCGCGGGAGCATTATTTAAAATTATGCACTTTCCGGGTGCAGGAGTAATGTTGACCTTAGGAATGGGAGTTGAGTCGCTTATATTCTTTATGTCGGCTTTTGAACCGTTACACGTTGAGTATAATTGGGCTTTAGTTTATCCCGAATTGGCAATGGGACTTGATGATGATCGTCCTAAAAAGAAAAAAGAGAAAGAGAAAACCGGAACAATATCTCAACAATTAGACCAAGCATTGTTGGAAGCTAAAATCGGACCGGAACTCTTGGATAGTTTAGCCGCAGGGATGAAAAATTTAGGAGAAAATGCAAAACAATTATCCGGAATGTCCGATGCTGTGAATGCTACCGACGGCTACATTACCAATGTATCTAAAGCATCCGAATCGGTTAGAAACTTAGGAGTTGCTTATGAAAAAACGGCTGACTTTTTAGAATCGTCACTTAACAAATCTCAAAATTATTTTACCAATGTAGAAAAAGCTTCTAATGCCGTAGGTTCATTAGCGAATGTTTATGAAGACACTATTCGTAGCATGACGTCTAGCTCAAACTATAATGAAGAAGTTTCAAGATTGTCGAAAAATCTTTCGGCTATCAATGCAGCTTACGAACTTCAGTTGCAAAGCACCAACGAAACATTAAATATTTCTAAAACTTTAGATGAGCATCTTAAAGAATTAGCAACTAACTTAAATGAATCCAGCAATAACATACTAAGCTATAAAGAGCAAGTAGATATGCTATCCAAAAATGTAAGTAAATTAAACGATATTTATGGAAATATGTTAGCCGCTATGAGCAGCAGACCGATGTAATAATTAATAATAACAATTTAGATAATAATAAAAATTATACTATAGTATGGGAGCAAAAAATTGTCCGGAAACTCCCCGGCAGAAAATGATTGGAATGATGTATTTAGTGCTAACAGCGATGCTTGCGCTAAATGTATCTAAAGATATATTAGACGCTTTTATTGTTGTGAATGATACGTTGGAACAAACAAACACCAACTTCACAAGTAAAGTAGAGCAGAATTATGTTTTATTTGAACAAGCTTTACAAAACGAAGGTGCTAAAGTTAAACCTTTCTACAATAAAGCATTAAAAGTAAAAAAAGAGTCCGATGAAATGGTAGCTTATATCGAGCAAATTAAAAAAGAATTGTTTATGGAAGTTGACGGTTTGAAAGAAGAGGAAGTCAAAGGCAAGACTCTGAAAGATATGAGCGGTAGAGACAACTACTCTACACCCAGTCAATATTTCATGGGACAAACCGGAGACGGAAAAGCAATAGAATTAAAGAATAAAATTAATGCTTATAAAAAGAATTTGATTTCTATAGTAAACAATCCAAAATACAATGCTATTATCAAGGAAGCTTTAGAAACCGATGGAGATTATAGAAACACATCTGGCGAAAAAGAATCATGGGAACAACATAATTTTGACCATATTGTGGCAGCAGCTTGTTATACCATTCTCAACAAAATAATCGGTGAAGTGAGAAATACTGAATATGCTACCGTTAGCTTTCTTTACTCTGCTATTGATGCCGGTAGTTTTAAATTCGATAATGTCAGTGCCAGAGTTATTCCTAATAGTCGTATTGTTTTCTCAGGCGATAGCTACGAGGCTGATATTATTGTAGCTGCTGTTGACTCACGTCAAAACCCCTCTATTTATTGGGGAGCCGGTAGAGACACAGCTACTGTAGCCGATATTGACAAATTAACTTTAGTAGAAGGTGAAAGCGGAATGGTACGTTTAAAAATACCCACCGGTGGTGTCGGCGATCAACGTTATGCCGGTGTTATTAAGTTAAAAACAGCCGAAGGAGATAAATTTTATCCTTTTAAAGATGCTTACACCGTAACCCGTCCTTCTGCAGCAATAGCCGCTGAAAAAATGAATGTGCTTTATGCCGGTATTCCTAATCCCATAGGTATAGCTGCACCGGTAGCACCTGAAAGAATGCGTATATCATGGGGCGGATTAACTCCTCGTCAATTAGGTGGAGGTAAATACGAAGTTACTCCTGATAGAACACTGATTGGCAAAAGAATAATGATTTCAGTAGCGGCAGATTTGGGAACCGGAAAAACCCAAAACATGGGAAGTCAAGAATTTAGAGTAAAAGGAGTGCCTAATCCGGTTGCTTATATAGGCTCAAATATTGGCTCAGGAAAAATAGCTAAAAATATCTTAGTTGCCAATCCTTTTTTAACGGCTAAAATGGAAAACTTTGACTTTGAGCTGGCTTGGAGAATTACTTCTTATAAAGTTACTGTTGTAAAAAACGGACGTGAAGTTTCCAGCGCAACGAATGCAGGAGCTCAATTTAGTGAAAGTTTAAAAAACACAATACGTTCTTCCGGCTCAGGAACTACTTTTGAGTTTACAGAAATTAAAGCTCAAAGTATTGCCGGTGTGAAAAACCTAGAAAACATTACTGTTCGTATAAGATAATTAATAATCATTATATTCATAATTTAAAAACTTGTAGGAATGAAACATTTACGATTAGTCATAACAATAATAATAGTAAGTTGCATGGCAACAATACATGCACAAACTATTGATAGCGAAAATAAACAAAAAGGAGGAGCATTTGATGCACCTGGTAGAGCTCGTAATCCTATAGATAGACCTTACGAAAAGAAATTGTTGAGAGACAATACGCCGGTTCCTTTACAACCTTTGGACGAAGAATATATCCATTATTCTTCCCTATTTTGGAGAGTAATCGATTTACGCGAGAAAATGAATTTACCTCTCTATTTTCCCACAGAACCGAAAGGAAACTGGAAAAGTTTTGCTAAAATTATTTGGGATGTTGTCGATTCAAATGAAAACAACCCTATGCCTGTTCGTATTTATACTACCGAATATTTTGACATTCCTTTATCTAACGAAGAATTTAGAAGTAAACTTAGTATTGAACCTATTACCATATTATTATGGTTAACAGACCCTGAAACAGGCGAACAAGTATTTGACGATTTTACAGGAGAACCTATTGCTATAGGAGACACTACTATTATGCAATTTGCAGATCCTAAAGATGTTATGCAATACGACATCAAGGAATTGTATTATGTAGATAACCAAAGGTCAATGTTGGATGTACGTATTATGGGAATATGTCCTGTATTACAAAAAGGCGCTGTTTTATTTGAGGATGATGAAGAAGATAACGCACCTGCAATGGATGCACCACCTGCAGAAGACGAAGGATTTACCGATGAATATACGGATGAATATGCCGAAGATACTATGGAAGAAGAATATCCTGAAGAAGAAGCTCCGGCAGAGGAAGAAGATTTGGCTGAATTAGGAAGCAAAAAATTAGCTCCTATCGGCTGGTTCTATTATCCCGAATTCAGACCGGTTATGGCAGTAAATGAAGTGTTTAATCCTCACAATAATGCTAACCGCAGAACCTATGATGATATTTTTATACAAAGACGCTTTTCCAGCTTTATAAGAGCAGAAGAAAACGTACACGACAACCGAGAAATATTCAATTATATTTTAAACGGGTTGGATCAAATATTAGAAGCCGAAAAAATTAAAAATAAAATTTTTACTTTTGAACATGATATGTGGGAATACTAAAAACAATATCAATAAAATAAAAGAGGCTGCTTTTTAAGTAGCCTTTTTTTATAATGAAGAAAAAAATGAATCCGTTTTTTAATACTAAAATCACTTATCTTAAAGGAGTAGGCAGTAAACGCTCTGAAATATTAAACAAAGAAGCTGCTATCTATACCTTTTATGATATTCTTCATTATTTTCCTTATAAATATATTGATAAATCAAAATTTTACAAAATAAACGAATTACAAAACAATATTAATTCCTACGTACAGATTAAAGGAACTGTAGTTGATATTCAAACAATAGGAGAAAATAGAGCCAAAAGATTGATTGTTACGTTACAGGATAGTACAGGATACATAGATTTGGTTTGGTTCAATGGAATAAATTATATAGAAAAAAAAATCACCAAACAAAAAGAATATATTGTATTTGGCAAACCGACTATATTTGCTAAAGCATTCAATATGATGCATCCTGAAATTACCGATGCCGAACAACAAGAAGAAACACAAACAATCCCCATACCCTTTCAGCCTTTTTACAATACATCGGAAGCTATGAAACGTAGTGGCTTAGATAGCAAAGGAATAAGTAAAATACTCTATCAATTATTGGTTTCATCTCATCAAGCAATTGAAGAAAACCTTCCCCCCTATCTCATAGAGAAACTAAAACTCATGGATAGAAAAAATGCTGTTTTTAATATCCATTTTCCGCAAAGTCAAAAGTTGTTAAAATTAGCACAACAACGTTTGAAATTTGAAGAAATCTTTTTCACTCAACTTCATCTTATTCAAAATAAATTAATTCGCTCAACGAAAAGCAAAGGATTTTTATTACCCAAAGTAGGAACTCACTTTAATAATTTTTATCACAACTACTTACCTTTTGAGTTAACCAATGCACAAAAAAAAGTAATCAAAGAAATTCGTTCCGATTTTATTTCCGGAAAGCAAATGAATCGTTTATTACAAGGAGATGTGGGAAGCGGTAAAACCATTACCTCTTTGCTTGTTATGCTGATTGCTATTGATAATGGCTATCAATGTTGCTTAATGGCACCAACCGAAATATTGGCAATACAGCATTTTAACAGCATCAGTAAATTCCTCAATAATATGGATTTACAAATCGAACTCTTAACCGGAAGCACTAAAGCATCAAAAAGAAAACAACTGTTAGAAGACACTAAAAACGGGAAAACATCTCTATTAATAGGTACGCATACGCTTATAGAAAATACTGTCGTTTTTAATAAGTTAGGTTTAATTATTATCGACGAGCAACATCGTTTTGGGGTAGAACAAAGAGCAAAGTTATGGAAAAAAAACGAACATCCTCCGCATGTATTAGTTATGACAGCCACCCCTATTCCCAGAACGCTCGCAATGACCGTATATGGCGATTTAGATGTTTCCGTTATCGACGAATTGCCCCAAGGACGTAAAGCCATCATCACTTACCACTACAGCCAAAACAATCGCAAGCAACTTGTTGATTTTCTAAAAAAACAAATACATATAGGCAGGCAAATATTTGTTGTATATCCTCTTATTGAAGAATCGGAAACGCTTGATTTAAAAAATTTAATGGAAGGATACGAAGCATTTAAAAACAACTTTCCCCTACCCCATTATACAGTAGATATTATTCATGGAAAAATGACAATTGCCGAAAAAGATGCTGCCATGCAAGGATTTATAGAAGGAAAAACACATATACTATTAGCTACTACTGTTATAGAAGTGGGTGTGGATATTCCTAATGCCACCGTTATGCTCATCGAAAATGCTGAACGATTTGGCTTAGCACAACTCCATCAATTAAGAGGAAGAGTGGGTCGAGGTGCTAATCAATCGTATTGTATTTTATTAACAGGAAATCAATTAAGTAATGACAGCAAAAAACGTATACAAGCCATGTTGGAAACAAACGACGGTTTTGAAATAGCCAACTTCGATTTAAAATTAAGAGGTCCCGGTGATTTAGCGGGAACAAAACAAAGCGGCATTATTAATTTTAAGCTATTAGACATTATAAAAGATGAAAAACTAATTGTTTTTACTCGTGATTTGGCTCATAATATATTACGCAATGATCCTTTATTAGAAAAAGAAGAACATTACTGTTTAAAACAGCAGTTGCATTTTCTTTTCAATACGACTAAGAACTATTATCAAATTAGTTAACTATGAATAATTTAGATAATATTTTTTCGGGAGGCACAAAATTATTATTAGCTCCTATGGACGATATTACGGATTTTTCATTTCGAACTATCTGTAAAGAATTAGGAGCCGAAATTACCATAAGCGAATTTGTGGCATCAGATGCATTGATTCGTAATATTGAAAAAACAAAACGAAAAATGTTTTTTTTGCCCGATGAACGTCCTTTCGGAATTCAGCTGTTTGGAAACAATAAAGAAACAATGCGAGAAGCAGCCATTATCATTGAAACATATCAACCTGATTTTATTGATATTAATTGGGGCTGCCCGGCTAAAAGAGTTGCAGGAAAAGGCTCAGGGTCGGGAATGCTGAAAAACATACCATTACTATTAGAAATCACAGAAGATATTGTGAAATCAGTAAAACTACCGGTAACGGTAAAAACACGCCTTGGCTACGACGACAACAGTAAATGTATTGTAGAATTAAGCGAAAAACTTCAAGATGTAGGCGTTCAAGCCATCACTATACACGGAAGAACAAAAACACAAATGTTTAAAGGCGAAGCCGATTGGTCGTTAATAGGTGCTGTTAAAGCCAATCATAGAATAACAATTCCTATTATTGGTAATGGCGATATTGCATCGGCGGAACAAGCCTTAGCAATGAAAGAAAAACACCGTATTAATGGCATTATGATAGGAAGAGCTGCTATGGGAAATCCATGGATTTTCAAGCAATGCAGAGCATTATTAGACAATGATACTATTAGTTATGAACCTACTATCAGCGAACGCATTGAAGTGTGTAAAAAACATTTCTTATTGTCTGTTGAATACAAAGGCGAATATACGGGAGTTCTAGAAATGAGAAAACATTATAAAGGTTATTTTAAAGGAATTAATGATTTTAAAACATATCGAATTAAACTTTTAAGCCTCATAAATGTTAAAGATATAGTAGAACTATTTGATGAAATCAATTATAAATTTTCTTTATGAGTGAAAATCAAACAATACAACTTAATGTAGATCAAATTATTTACAATAAGAATAAAACTCTACATCGGTTTCTTCCTAAATTTATTATTCGCTACCTTCGTCGGATATTACACGAAGAAGAAATCAATGTTATTTTAAATGATGTTAAAGGCATTAATGGAGTAGATTTTGCCAATAAAATAATTACGGATTTCAATGTATCCTACACTATTGAAAATGAAGAAAATATTCCAAAAGGCGGCAATCACATTATTGTATCCAATCATCCTTTAGGCGGTTTTGACGGATTAATTTTAATCGATGTGTTTTCAAAATACAAAGAAAAAGTAAAAGTTACTCTTAACGACTTATTGCTGAACATTCCCAATCTTGTAGATTTGGCTGTTCCTATCAATAAAACCGGGAAAAATTCAACTCAATTAGCCAGAGATTTGAACAAAGCCTTTCAGGAAGATAATATGATAGTATTTTTCCCGGCAGGTATATGTTCTCGTAAAATAAAAGGAAAAATCGTAGACTTGGAATGGAAAAAAACATTTGTTTCTAAAGCAAAAGAGTACAAAAGAGATGTGTTGCCCATTTATTTTGAAGGAAAAAATTCGAGATTCTTTTATAACTTAGCCAATATCAGAAAGAAATTAGGGTTAAAAGCCAACATTGAAATGCTGTATCTTCCTGATGAGCTTTTTAAACATAAAAATAAAAAATTCAAAATCATTATCGGAGAACCTATTCCCTATCAAACTTTTACAAATGAAAAAACGGACTTCGAACATGCTAACGAAATAAAAAAGAAAGTTTATCAATTAAAAAACAATTTGTATTAGTTTTTTTTATATTTTTGTAAAAATATTTTATATACAAAGTGGAAAAGATTGCAAAAAGAGTATTAAGACGTTTAATAAAGGCAGAACTCACTGAAGATAAGTTAATTTGCCAAACTAATTATGGGGGTAATTTAATCTATTCTATCAACTATTACAATGCCCCTAATACTTTGGTAGAGCTAGGAAGATTGCGAGAAATTGCTTTTAGAGATGCCGGCGGAGGAACAGGAAAACCTATCGACTTAGACGAGTATGACACTGCTAATCCTCCTTTCCAGCAATTAATTGTCTGGGATCCAAGCGAAAGAGAAATCCTCAGTAGTTATCGCTATATTTTTGGAAAAGATATAAAAATAGACAATAGCGGCATACATAGCCCAACAGCTAAATTATTTCAATTTTCAGATGATTTTGTAAAAAACTATTTACCTTATTCCATTGAATTAGGTCGCTCTTTTGTACAACCTCAATACCAAGCAGCCAACTCACGCAAAGGACTTTTCGCATTAGACAATGTTTGGGACGGATTAGGTATGCTTATTTATAGTAATCCTGAGATAAAATACATTTATGGAAAAATGACAATGTATAAGAATTACAATAAATTAGCAAGAGATATAATTTTATTTTTCTTAAACAAGCATTTTTCCAAAGGCGAAAAATTGATGAAAGCTTACAAGCCTCTTCCCTATTATCATGATGAAAGTAAATTGGCTTCTTTACTACCCAACGATAACTTTAAAGATGATTATAAATCTCTCGTACAAGAAATCACTAAGTTAGAATGTAAAATTCCATCTCTAGTAAATATCTATATGAGAGTAGCCTCTACAATGCAATGCTTTGGCACCTCTGATAACGAAGATTTTGGAGAAACAGAAGAAACCGTTATTTTGGTCAAGATTGACGATATATACGAAGATAAAAAAGAGCGGCATATAAATCCTAAAACAATAAAAAGTTTCAATGATTATAAAAACCTCATCTTTCGTAAAAAGCAGTCCTAATTGGAAATCGTGTCCCGACACTCATTTACCCGAATTTGCTTTTATCGGACGTTCTAATGTAGGTAAATCCTCTTTTATCAACATGCTGACCAATCAACAAAAGTTGGCTAAAACATCCTCTAAACCCGGAAAAACAAAACTCATTAATCATTTTATCATTAATAATGAATGGTATTTAGTTGACTTACCCGGTTATGGCTACGCTCGTATATCGAAAGCATTACGCATCAGTTTTGAAAAGATGATTTTAGATTACATCAACTATCGCAGAAATTTATACTATTTATGCGTACTGATTGATGCAAGGCTATTACCGCAAAAAATTGATCTTTCGTTCATTGAAATGTTAGGAGAAAACCAAATACCCTTTTTGCTTATTTTTACGAAATCGGACAAACAAAGCCAAACAAAAATAACAAAAAACGTACAAACATTTCTCGAAACCATTGCAATGACTTGGGAATCACTTCCCCCCTATTTTATAACTTCTGCATTAACAGGAAAAGGAAAAGATGATTTTTTAGATTTTATTGAGCAAACAATAAAGGAAACACAAAAATAACTCTATTTTTCGATTTTGGAATTGAAAAAAATTATATCTTTGCACACTTTTTAAAATTAAACTAATTTATTTATTTTTAAACTTATAAGAAATGAAATCAGTATCTATTAGCGGTTCTTTAAGAGAGAACGTAGGGAAAAAAGATGCAAAAGCACAAAGAAAACAAGGGATAATACCTTCTGTTATTTATGGACAAAGCCAACAAAAACACCTTTTAGTGGAGGAAAAAGCCATGAATAAACTTATTTATTCACCGGAAGTAAGGTATGTAGAATTAAATACCGGCGAAGCAACACATAAAGCCATTATACAAGAACTGCAATTCCATCCCGTAACAGGAAAATTGCTTCATGTTGATTTTTTAGAAATAACAGACGATAAACCTTTTACAATAGAAATTCCTCTTTTAGTACACGGAACTTCTCCGGGTGTATTGCAAGGTGGTAGATTATCGAAAAAATTTAGAAAAATTAAAGTAAAAGGACTATTAGAAAATATTCCTGAAAATATATCTTTAGATATCAGTAATTTATATATTAATGATAGTATTAAAGTAGAAGACTTGCAATTTGACAATCTCGAAATTATTGAAGATTCTCAAAAAGTATTGCTTGCTATACAAACAGCACGTACTGTTGAAGATATAGAAGAAGAAGGCGAAGGCGAAGAAGAAGGCGAAGCTACAGGAGAAGCAGCAGAAGAAGCCGGCGAAAGTAAAAAAGAAGAATAACTATAAGATTTTACATTTAAAAAGAGAGGCTAGTATGTCTCTCTTTTTTTTTATTCTACTTTCAAAAAACTCACAATATCTTTTTCCGTTAATTCAGCGTAATTAACTGATTTTACTATATTTCCATTTTCCGAAAACAAAATCAAAGGCATAATTCCATGGGTAATTTGCAAAAATTCAAGAGAAGGAATTTGCATATATTCCAATACTTCAATTTCATTTTCGGAAAAGAAATTAAGAATATCCGTGCTATCCGTACTATCCCAAAAAATACATTTCACTTGCTCGTGTTTTATATTGTTTTTCTTCATAATAGCATTGATTTTCACAGCCGATTTTTTGCAATACCGACAACTATGCGAATACATACATACAAGCTGATTACCTATCTGAAAACAGCTATCTTTCTTTATTTCTTTGAGTGAATTTTGATACACTTCCTCATTGATACGTATATCAGAACAATAGATTTTTTTGTATAAATAATCCGGTGAGTTTAAGAGCATGAATGCGGCAACACTAACAACACTAAGAACAATAAATACAGGAAGTTCGTATTTACGACGCTTGTAAAACTTAATATTTACACCCCATAACAACAGCATTAACACAATATTTTTTATTATTGATTGTGTATGATTGAGTACTATTGTATTTCCAAAGCAGCAACAATTATCCAATTGCACGTCAAATAAATAGGGTTGTAACAGCAAATAGATAGTGAAAAATATCAGAAAAATATAGGTAACAATATAAGTAAATCGAATCAATGTATTGGTTAGGAGTAAAATTCCCAATACAAATTCGGCTGCAATCAACAAGCGTGTCAAAGTTGATGAAACGGCAAAGTTAAATAAGTTATGTTCGTATATGTAAATATCAAAAACTTCTATATCAATGTATTTCAATATAGCAGATGCAATAAATACACAAGCAATCAAAATACGTAAAATTGTAGATAAAACTTTATTATTATTTTTTAATTTCATTGTTATTTATTATTGTTTTTCATATTGTAAAGTATCTTCCGAGACAAATTCTAAAGCGACATTGCAAGTTCGGAACATTTCTTCCGATTCTTTGCCTGCATGGTATTTTTTTTCGCATACGACACGTTTAATGCCGCAATTAATAATCATCATTGCACAGGTTCTACAAGGTGTCATTCGGCAGTACAAAGTAGCATCTTTAAGTGAAATTCCCAATTTAGCTGCTTGACAAATTGCATTTTGTTCAGCATGAACTGTTCGAGTACAATGAGTTGTTACCGTTCCATCTTCGTGTACCATTTGCTTTAATTGATGTCCTACTTCATCACAATGCGGCATTCCGACCGGCGAACCCACATAGCCCGTAACCAATATTTGCCTGTCTTTTACTATTACACAGCCGCTTCTTCCTCTATCACAAGTAGCACGCTTTGAAACAGTTTTTGTTATTTCCATAAAATACTCATCCCAAGAGGGTCTTACATACTTGTTTTCAGTCATTTTATAATGATATTTTTTTTAAAATAATTTCCAATTGATTGTATAAATCTTTTTTAGTCGTATTGTTTGTCATAAAATAATCAGCCAATTCGATACATCTGCTTAAATTCTGTTTGTCCAAATCATTAGAATGCCGTTCTCGTTCTTCATTTTGAATAAATGTCGGATAGTCTATATTATCCGTTTCCGATGAACGCAATCGTATACGCTGATACCTTATTTCAGGAAGGGCATCAATAGCAAGTAGATAAAAATTATCTTGTTTTCTCAACGATATTATTTCGCCTTCCGCCCTAATACTTTCAATCACACTGTTTTTATTGTCAGCTAACGCTTTTTTCATTAACTCATCAATGATAAACGAAGCACCCTGCTGCTGACGTAAACTATTAGCTACCAAAACCATACTATCCCTATTAGGAGGAAGTTGTCGTTTCTTAATTTCTTCTAACAAATAAGCACGAACAGAGTAATGCTTGAAGTTTTTATAGGTTGTCAGATAATCAACAATTGTCCCTTTTCCGGCACCTATTGTTCCTGTTATACCTATTATTACCATTGATGATATTTTTTATTTTTATTTACGCAAAAATACACCATTTTTTTATACGAAATCATTCAATCAATACAAGTTTTAAAATAATATTAAACCTTTAACATCCGATTTAAGCCTCTCAATACAATAAATTATTACATTTTTCACTCATGGGTAACTGCAAGTCTCTCTATAAGTAGTTTATTACTTTCTTCCCTGCCCTTTCTATGCTAAAATAAAAATTGCTCTAATTTTATTATTTTTTGTTGTTTTTAAATTGTTTTTTTATGTAGCTTTGCATTTAGAAACAACAATCTATTTCATCTTATTATAAAAATTAAAAAAAAACAACATTTTTAATCATTTATTATGGACAGAAAAACAAGAAAAGAAATTCGCCAATTGGTGAAAACAGAACAGCTTAAGGGAAAAGCCGATAAAGATATTCATGCCGATTTAGTAGAAAAATACGGATATAGAAAAACAATAGCAAAAATTATTGTAACTACAGTAAAGCCGGAGTATAAAAACAAACATCGTTTGTATGCCGGAATTCTTCTTGCCTTTGCAATCCTTATTGTGTTATTCAATGTATGGAGAATATGGTATGGTTTTTTAAATGGTAGCGAGGCTTTTTATGAAAACAGTTATCTTATCAGAAAATTCATATTTTCTATTCTTTTCCTTGCTATGTTTTTTTCAACAGTATTACTAAAAAAAGATCTTACTTTTTATGGAATTTCAATCTATGCTTATCTTTTTTTAATTCCATTTCTTTTATTTCTTAGTGAAGCAATTATTAAGTGTTTAGGAATTAGTTATTTAGGATTAGAAATCCTTTATGTGGATTTAATAGCTATGATTTTCTTAAGCTTACTTGCTTGGTTTTTTCAGCGAAAAATATTTCCCAACTACCGATACGGAAA
>JAAYQB010000014.1 GCA_012519525.1 Bacteroidales bacterium
AAAGGATGATGAACAAATGGAAATCATCTTTTTTGCTCTTTTTTCAAAAATTATTTCTATCAATTTTCAACCTTATTTTCATACAAAGACAAAATAAATTGGCTTTTTAAGGGTCGACTAAATAACAAAAAGGTGTAAATCAAACTGTTTTAATTGCGGCTTTGTCTAACATTTCAGAAGCCTTTTCATAGCCTATTTTAAACAAGGCAGTGCCTTTTCTTACATCAAAAGCCGAATAGTCGGAAAGCTTTTCCGGCTCTATGTACAGATTGCAGTATTTTGCTTTTTCCCAGCCGTGCGACTGATATATAATATGAAAAGTACGCTCTATATTTTGTCTTATTGTTTTTATTTTATCTTGTTTTTTAAAAGGATGTAAATGTAAGCCTATTACGTATTCACAATCATTTCGTATTTGTTCTACGGGAAAATTATCCAATAATCCGCCGTCGACGTAGTATTCGCCGTCTATTACAGTCGGATTAAATACGATGGGAATACTTATTGAAGCCAATACTTTATCAATCAATAAGCCTGATTTAAAATAAACTACTTTTCCATTTGTTATGTTGGAAGTAGATACGATGAGAGGAATATGCAATTCTTCAAAAGTAGTTGATTGTAGAACCGATTTTAATTTTTTCTGTAATTTTTCAGTTTTCAATAAACTGTTAATGTTAAGTTTTGGTTGTACTAAATCAAAAAAACGATTGTTTTTAAACATTTCTAACATTTCAGTAGCAGAATAGCCGTCGGCATACAAAGCTCCGACCAAGGCTCCGATACTGGCTCCGGCAATGATTTCGGGTTTTAACCCTCTCTCTTCCATCGCTTTCAATAAACCTAAATGAGCAAATCCTTTTGCTCCGCCACCACTAAGGACTAATCCGATTTTAAATTTCTTTTCCATATCACACCAACGCAAAAGATGTTGTTTTTGATATATCATTTTGTAAAATTCAATAATTTATTGTATCTTTGTAAAAACTTTTTAGCCATATTCTATATTAATTACGTGTATGTGTTTTTATTGAATAGGGATTAATGTCGTAGAAGCGATTTTTTGATTCGACAAAAATCGAAAAATTTTTCTTATTATTGGATGAGTTTATTCCTAATTTATTTTTCAGATATGGTTAATTAAAGTTGTTTATCAGCATAATCGAAGTGTTTTTATAGCGTAATATGTTTGAAATCAATAAAATAATATTTTTTCATATATTTTAATTAAAAAGAAGTTCCATATTAAAAAAAATTTTACTTTTGCAGTGAAAAATATTATCTCATTTGCATTTTTCGTGTCGTTAGCGACAAACATTAACACTAATACACATTTTTCAGTTTGCATATATAAAAACTATATTTGTTTTGTGTGAAAATTAAAATTATAAATGATGATAAGTTATCTGTATTCATCAATTATTAAATAAGATACTAAATTTATTAATGGTATAGTATTATTAAAATATCATATGGAAAAAGAAAAAATTTCTTCCGAAGAGGAAGTTAAACTTGAAGAAAAAGTAGAAAAGAAAAAACGAACAACTACATCTAAAACGGTAAAAAAACAAAAAGAAGCAGAAGCGGTAAAAGAAGTAAAAGAAACAGCTGCTGTTGAAGATGTTAATCAAGAAAAACCGGTTGCAAAGCAAAGGCGCAGACGCCTTAAAGTACAAGCTGTAGCTGTAGAAGACACAGAAGCTAACAAAGTTTTTTCGCTTGAAGTATCGGATGAAAATCCTATCCCGGAGCCGGAAGAAAATGTAGCTTCTTTTGATGATACAGGGATTATTCTTGATGTTCCGGAAGAAGATCTGCCTATTGAAGAAGAAGTTAAAGCAGAAGAGAAAGAACAAAATGATGTTCCTGTTTTGGCAGTTGAAGAGGAAGAAAATAAAATTAATGAAGAAAATAAAACCAATAAGGTAAATCAGCCGTCTACTCCTTTTTATTTTATTCCCAAAAACATTGAATTTTTAGGGAATATTACCGGAGAAGGGGTTTTAGAAGTATTGCCGACAGATGGTTTCGGCTTTTTACGTTCTTCGGATTATAATTATCTTAACTCTCCCGACGATATTTATGTTTCTCAGTCTCAAATAAAATTATTTGGATTAAAAACAGGCGATATAGTAAAAGGGACAATACGTCCTCCTAAAGATGGAGAGAAATTTTTCCCCTTATTAAAAATTGATTTGATTAATGGGAAATCAACTGAGGCTGTTCGAGATAGAATTCCTTTTGATTATTTAACCCCACTTTTTCCTGATGAAAAAATTAAGTTAACGGGTCATCCCGGAGCTTCTATTTCGACTCGGATTATTGATTTATTTGCTCCTATAGGAAAAGGACAACGCGGACTTATTGTGGCTCAACCCAAAACAGGGAAAACGGTATTGTTAAAAGAAATAGCCAATGCAATAGCTTATAATCATCCCGAAATATATTTGATAATTCTTTTGATTGACGAACGTCCTGAGGAGGTTACCGATATGGAACGCAGTGTAAAAGCCGAAGTTATTTCTTCCACTTTCGATGAACCTGCAGAACGACACGTTAAAATAGCCAATATAGTATTGGAAAAAGCAAAACGCATGGTAGAATGCGGACACGATGTATGTATTTTGCTTGATTCGATTACTCGTTTAGCAAGAGCATTTAACACCATAGCTCCGGCATCGGGGAAAGTATTATCGGGTGGGGTAGAAGCCAATGCTTTACAAAAACCGAAACGCTTTTTTGGGGCGGCACGGAAAATTGAAAACGGAGGTTCGCTTACCATTATTTCTACCGCATTAACGGAAACGGGCTCAAAAATGGATGAAGTTATTTTTGAAGAGTTTAAAGGTACCGGTAATATGGAATTGCAGTTGGATAGAAAATTATCGAATAAACGAATATTCCCTGCTATTGATATTGTTGCGTCGAGTACTCGTCGTGATGATTTATTGCAAGATAAAGAAGTCTTACAACGAATTTGGGTGTTACGCAATCATTTAGCAGATATGAATACCGTAGAAGCAATGGAATTTCTAAAAGCTAAAATAGCTCTTACTCGTTCGAACGAAGAGTTTTTAATTTCAATGAATAGCTAATTATAGCCGTTTATTAAAGGATATATAAAAAAAAGTTGGAAGATTGTTCCAACTTTTTTTGTTTTTATAAGTGGTCCCTCTTGGGCTCGAACCAAGGACCCCCTGATTATGAGTCAGATGCTCTAACCTGCTGAGCTAAGGGACCTATTCTGTTTTCACAGAATTTACAGTTTGCAAAAGTACATTTTTTTATAATACCTTTTTGTGTTTTTTTGAAAAATGTATTTTCTTTTTACGGATTGATAAAGGTTAAGTTATCAATATGTATCCAACCGTAATAAGAATAATCTTCACAGTTATCAATTTCTTGGCTTAGTTTAAATCTATCTGATTTGGTAGGGAATGACTGTCCCGTATTTATTTTAACAAAGCACCACGTGTTGTTTTCTTTATCGGTTAATGAGTAATACATAGTGCCTGTAGCGCCTAAAGGATGAAAAGAAACATGATTGCCTCTCCATGCATTAATCCCCTCAATAAGCGACTCATCGTCCCAACGCGGGGATAAACGTAATTTGGCGACATTGTTTTTAATTGTAAAATGTTGTAACTTTATTGTTTCACTAACAGTGGGAAGGAATGTGTTGAGATAGAGTAAACTTTGCTCTTGTCGTTCGTAGTAACCGATTCCGTTCTTAATTTTACATGTCCAATGAGTAATAGTGCTTACTTTTTTTCCGCAACAATTGGGGTCCCATATAGTGAAAGCCAATGGAAGGTCTTGAAGCGGAGAATTTGCTTGTAAAATTTCTCCCGTTTGATTGAATACGATTGTGTACTCTTCGTTCGATTTCTTTTTAAAAAGGATTACATAATTTTTATTTCCTATTTTTCCTTGAAACAATAAATCGTTTAAGCCGTTTTGGTCAAAATCAACGAAGTTAAATAAATTGAACAATGATTCTTTATTGACTTTGTTTGCGGTTAATAGTTTTTCAAATTCGCTAATAGTAATTATTTTATTTATTTCTTCTTGTAATTTTTCTTTTTTAGCAGTTATATACCATTCTTTTATATTTTTATTGTGAAAAAAGAAGGTAGGCTGAGAATAAATAAAACTCATTCCTGAAAAAAAACAAATACAAATAATTAATTTTTTCATAAAACGGTATTTTTTATAATTTATTCGAATATTTTTTCAAAATGAGTGCATACATTCTTTTATACGCTTCACTTTCTTCTTTCCATCTGTATTTTGTTTTCATTTCTTCAAAATATTCTATTGCTTCTGTTATTTTAGGAAACTCATTTATCGTATTAACGACTTCTGTAAAAAGACTTCCGTTTCCATTAAATAATTCTCTAATAAACAGAAATTTATCGTTAACATCTATTGCTTTCATTAAATCGTTGGTTTGAGTTTTTTGTAGTTTGTCGGCAACGTTGCTTTCTTGTTTGCCGCTAAATTGGTCGTTAATTTCGGTTGCTTCTTTTTTATAAATATCGCTTACCGTATTGGAAGATGAAATAGGGATGCCTATTTTTTGCAATACTTCTTTTGTAGTAGGGACGGCAATTTCGGGTTCTTTATCGTCAATCATAGGGTTGATTTGAGGAAAGAAATTTTCTTTATAAGGAGAGTCTACGGTGCTTTTATCTTCTATTTCATCATCATCTTCTTCTTCGACAAACTCAAGATTGTCCAAATCTATTTCAATGATATCGTCTTCTATAGCTTGAGTTTCTTCTTCTTTTTTTTCTTCTTCTTTTTCTTCTTCTTCTTTTTCTTCTTTCTCTTTTTCTTCTTCCTCTTCCTCAACTTTTTCAACTATTTCTTCGGTTTTTTCTTCTACAACTTCTTTTGTTACTTTTTGAGGTTCGGTTTTTTCTTGCTTTTTCGGACTTAAGTTGCTTTCACAATCGAATATAGATAGTTGATTATCTAAAGGTTTTTCTTCTTTTTGAATGCTTTCTTCCGGATTATTATCCTTGCTATCATTGTTTTGCATTAAAAAAGAACGTAATGTCAGATATTGGTCGTAGAGTATACGAATATACATCATTTGAACATCTAATTCTAACATTGGGATAGGTTCTTGTTGATTGAGTATTTTTACCTCTTGCTCGTTGATTTTTTGTTGTATTTCGTTAATTTTCAATTTAATATTTTCAATGTCCATAAGAAATTTTATTTTAAAAGATAGTAAGAATAGTATTGCAAATTATTTTTCAAAAATACAAAAAAGAACAATACAAAAATTGTTTATTAATAATTCTTTTTAAAAAAATGCAATTAATAGATAAAAGTCCAAATAAAATTGGTATTTTTGTATAATTATTTGAAATATGGATAATCATTGGAATATCAATAAGGAAGTAAACAAAGAGCATGTAAGCCGCCTATCAGAAGAATTAAAAATCCCTTATGTGTTAGCATTTTTGCTCAACTCTCGAGGAATCCGTTCTTATGAAGAAGCAATGCAATTTTTTCAACCGAAGATAGGTAATTTACACGATCCTTTTCTTATGAAAGATATGGATAAAAGTGTTGAAAGAATTGAAAAAGCGATTAAAAATAAAGAAAAGGTTCTTATTTTTGGCGATTACGATGTTGATGGAACTTCTGCTACTGCCTTAATGTATTCTTTTTTAAAACAATTTGAAATAGAGTTGGAATATTATATTCCCGATAGATATAATGAGGGATATGGTATTTCGGATATGTCAATAGAATATGCAAAAGAACAACATTTTAGCTTGATTATATCTTTAGATTGTGGGATAAAATGTCATCATCAAATCGAGTTAGCCAATCAATACCATATTGATGTAATTGTGTGCGATCATCATTTACCCGATAAGACGTTACCGGATGCATACGCTATTCTTGACCCTAAACGTCCGGGTTGTAATTATCCGTTTAAAGAATTGTCGGGCTGTGGAGTAGGGTTTAAGTTAGTGCAAGCTATTGCTATCAAACGTAATATTTCATTTAATGCTATCAAACAGTATTTGGATTTAGTGGTCGTTAGTATTGCTTCCGATATTGTAAGTATTACGGGAGAAAATAGAATATTAGCTTATTATGGGTTAAAATTAATTAATAAGAAGCCACGTCAAGGAATCGAATATATTTTATCTTTTAGCAATATTGTTAAAAAAGAAATAGAAGAAGAAACGGATTTTATGTTTACAAAAAACATTACCATCAATGATTTAGTGTTTTTAGTAGGTCCGAGAATTAATGCTGCCGGAAGAATGGATACAGGGCGAAGTTCCGTTCATTTATTGATTAGTGAACGACTTGAAAAAGTTACACAATTAGGAGAAATAATTGATTCTCACAATAAAGAAAGAAAAGAATTAGATATTAAAACTACCGAAGAAGCTATTCGACAAATTAAAAAAAATCCTCAATTCAAACGACGTCGTTCGTTGGTAGTTTATGATGCCAATTGGAGTAAAGGAGTTATTGGGATTGTTGCTTCACGTTTGGTGGAGCAGTTTTATAAACCCACTGTTGTTTTAACTTTATTCAATGATATTATAACCGGATCGGCACGTTCGGTAAAAGATTTTGATATTTATAATGCTTTGTCGGCTTGCAGTCATTTGTTGGAACATTTTGGAGGGCATATGTATGCGGCAGGATTATCGCTGAAACCAAGCAATTTGGAGGCTTTTATAGAAACTTTTGAAAATACGGTTGCCTTAACCATACAAGAGCAATCTATTGTTCCTATGCTTGATATTGATGCTGAAATTGATTTAAAAGATATTACGGATATTTTTTACAGAATTCTTGAACGATTTGCTCCTTTTGGTCCCGGAAATATGAATCCTTTGTTTGTTACACGCAATGTATTAGATGCGGGAAATGCAAGAATTGTGGGAAGTAATCATTTAAAATTATCTGTTTTTCAAAGTGATAAAAGATGTTTCCCCGTTGATGCTATTGCGTTTAATTTTGCTCATTATTACGATAAAATAATAGAAGGAAATCCTTTTCATATTTGTTATCATGTCGAACAAAATGTATGGCAAGGGAAAACTTACTTACAATTAGTAATTAAAGACATTAAATTCCAATTAGATTAGCTGTTTGTTTTTTTCAAAGTAATAAAATGATTAAAATAAAAATAACAATTGATTTATTAAATGTATCCAATTAGGGTGCGATTGTGAATTCTATAATAATTATATGGAAGCTAAAAGTTCATTTCGTATACGTAATGTTAATGGGAAAAAAGAGATTTATGATGTTGTACGTCGTGTTTTTGTGGCATTAACACAAGAAGAAATGGTACGTCAGGCTTATTTAAAGTATTTAATAGAAGAAATAGAGGTGCCTATTATTGCTATTTCTGTCGAAAAACAAGTTATATATAACTCTATGCATAAGCGTTACGATATTGTTGTGGCTAATCCTCGTGATGGGTCTACGTTGTTAATAGTTGAATGCAAAGCCGAAACAGTACGCTTAGATGAGAGTTCGCTTTATCAGATTGCAATGTATAATAGTAAATTAAATTCAAAATATCTTGTCTTATTGAATGGCAAACAACAAATAGTGTTGAAGAAAACGGCAACAAAATATGAGCTTATTGATTCATTGCCAAACTATTCGGATATGATTAGTCAGGAATGAAAATTTTCGGTTTATTCAGCTGCTTTTTTTATTACTTTTGCATTTGTATATCATAAAATAAATAATAGCACAAAAGAAATGCAACAACCTACATTATTAATTCTGGCGGCAGGCATGGGTAGTCGTTATGGCGGATTAAAACAAATAGATCCTTTAGGTCCTAATGGTGAAACAATTATCGATTATTCAATCTATGATGCTATAAAAGCAGGATTTGGAAAAATTGTTTTTGTTATCCGTAAATCCATAGAAGAAGATTTTCTGCAATTGGTATTGAATAAATACAAGCAATTTATTGAAGTAGATTATGTTTTACAAGAAGTAGACAGTTTGCCTCAGGGTTTTCAATGTCCAAGCGAGCGGACAAAGCCTTGGGGAACGGGGCATGCTATTTTGATGGCAAAAGGTAAAATTGACACCTTTTTTGCCGTTATTAATGGCGATGATTTTTATGGAAGTCATGCTTTTCAGATAATGTCCGACTATCTGACTTCACTTTCTTTAACAAAAAATAGTCGCTCATATAGTATGATTGCTTATTCTTTATCTCGTACTCTTTCAGAGAACGGCACTGTGTCGCGTGGTGTTTGCACCGAAAATGATGAGCATTTTTTAGTTCAAATCAAAGAATTTACAAAAATTCAAAAAATAGACAATCGAATTGTAAATAGTAATCTTGACGGCACATACGAAATCCTTGAAGCCGATACGCCGGTTTCTATGAACTTCTGGGGTTTTCATCCTTCTTTGTTTCAGTATTTAGAAGAATTATTTATTGCTTTTTTGAAAGAAAATAGCGACAATCTTCAAGCAGAGTTTTATATTCCTTTTGCTATTGACGCATTAATAAAAACGGATAAAATAGACGTTAAAGTGTTAAAAACCAAATCGGATTGGTTTGGAGTAACGTATTACGAAGATCGTAAAAAAGTTATTGATACTTTTCAGCGTTTCTTAAAAGAAGGAATTTATCCTTTGTCATTGTATTAGCATAAATGTTAAGAAAATAAATGCCAACATATTAAAAAAAAATAGAATGAAACATATTCACATTTATATATTGATAATCGTATTCTGCTTGATAGCTTGTGAACGGAAAGGAACAGCCCCAACGACTTCGGCTATGAAAAAAGCAGACTTTATTTATATAGAGGATAATACTTTCAAATTAAATGAAGACAGTATTTTTATTGTCATGCTAAATTATGTTGTTGATTTTAGAGATATTAACGGTGAATTTGTCCTTTCGCCTTACAAGGCATACGAAAACCCTAATATCTATGAATATCACACTAAAGAAGCAATTTATCATCAAATAGAAGGACATTTTCAATTGATAAAAGAATTAGGATTTAATACCGTGCGTTTATGCTTCGATAGGATAAGCTGTAACGATGAAGGTAAGTATTTTTTTCCTACAGATAACAAAGAGTATTTTATCGAAAAAGAAGCAAAACAAATCATTGAAAGTTTAAAGGCTTGTATCCATATAGCTACTGAAAAAGGACTGAGAGTTATGCTTTTAATAAAACCTCCCATTGATAACGAAGCTTTAGAAAACTTTACGGTAAAAATACTGAGAGAGTTTCAAAACAATCCGACTATTTTTGCTTATGATTTTATGAACGAACCTTTGTATTTCGATGCAAAACCAAGACGTGCAAAAACCGAAGCAATGAAAATTGTAAGACGTTGGAAGCAGCTTATGAGCAAACATGCACCCAATCAATTGCTGACAATCGGCTTTTCGGAACCTATCGAAGTTTTCGAGTGGGACCCTTATCTCCTTGATGTTGATTTTATTCAAATACATACGTATCATCCACTACGTGTTCCTAACGAAATTTATTGGTACAGTCAATACATGAATAAACCTTGGATGATAGGCGAAACGGCATTGCCTGCAGATAACGACTCCGTTTCTTATGAACATCAACGTCAATTTATGATTGATGCTTTTCGATATACTGTTGATTGCGGAGGCTGTGGATTTGGATGGTGGGACTTTCAAGAATCAGTAAACACTCATTTTGAAGCACAATATTCAGGATTGCTTAATCATAAAGGAATTACTTTTACCAAAGATGGCGACTATACTATCAAAGGGACGCTCAAACCCGCTGCTTATGAAATTAATCAATTGAAATCTTACAGAAAAAACGCTCCTCAAAAAGCCATTAATTATTATAATATGCTCGGATACGGTAATTTTTGTGTTAAAGGAATTGTTCTAAGCAAAACAACACAACTTCCTGTCGAAGGAGCTGTCATTAGAGGGTGGAATGAGGATTGGTCAATAGGAATGAATACTTTTACTAATGAAAAAGGAGAATTTACTCTTTACAGCAACGATGAATGTGTGCATTTTGAAATATCGGCACCGGGAATGTCGGAAGTTAAATTTTATGAAAAATTCAATTATCAAGCTGTTAACGAAACTGACATTAACAAATTAAACAACAGACATATAGAGTATCATATGATTTCTTATTTTCCCTTTTTGGAAGACACAACGCTACAGGATTGCCGTTTAAAATATCCTATTTTTACTTTCGATTCCACTAAATTTTTTCAATATCAATACCTTGCTACAATAAAAGCAATCTATCTAACACATATTCCTGTTCTCAATACTGAATACCTTAAAAGTTTTCTTTTAAGGTATGATGGTCAATGCAGACTGTCAACTCTTGGAATAACCCTCAATCCATTATTCTTCACTATTTTCAATGCTTCCCACTCGGTGCGTTCTATTGTTGTTTTTTTGAGGCATAAAAAGTGATTTTTTGTATTCAGGAAGTAGAAAAATTTTTAAACAAAATA
>JAAYQB010000144.1 GCA_012519525.1 Bacteroidales bacterium
ACTTAATTCGGGAATTTCCTGATTTTCCTCAAAAAGGAATTCTTTTTTATGACATAAACCCCTTGCTATCAAACTGGAAAGCATTGAATGCAACTTCTTTTAGTCTTGCTGAAAAAATAGTCGACATTATGCCTTTTGCCACAAAAACATTGTCGATAGAAGCACGTGGTTTTATTATAGGAGGCATTCTATCCACTATTTTAGAAACAGGTTTTGTCCCTATTCGCAAAAAAGGAAAACTACCCACCTACGACTCTTTACGCAGCATAGAGTACCAATTAGAATACGGAACCGACAGTTTGAGCATGGATATTTCCCTAATCAATTATCACGATAAAATCATTGTTTTCGACGATGTTTTAGCCACTGGAGGCACTGCCGAAGCTACTTATAAACTATTAGAAAATGAAATGAAAAATGGAAACTTAGCACCACTCAACAAAAATAATATTTGCTTTGCTTTTTTATTAGAAATAGAAAAACTCAAAGGTAGAACTTACCTTAGCCAACAAACAGGCATCTCCGAAAACAACATTATTTCACTGATAATGAAATAAATAATAATGAAACTTTAAAACACAAATAAAATGAAACGCACAAAGCAAGAAATAACAGACCAAACATTACTTAATGAAATACTTTCTTCGTCAGAAATATGTCGCTTAGGTTTTGTCGATAAAAATAGAGCTTATGTTCTCCCTTTTAATTATGGATACCAAGATAAATGTATTTATATCCATTGTGCCAAAGAAGGAAAAAAAATAGACCTAATCAAAGAAAACAATATCGTTTGTTTTGAAATTGAGCATACTGCTAAAATAGAACGCTATGAAAAAGCCTGTAAATGGACCACTACTTATCGCTCTATAGTAGGCTATGGAAAAGTTGAAATCATTGAGGATGAAAAATTGAAAAGAAAAGGATTAGATATTATCCTAAAGCACAATGGAGCAGACAATACAAATGATTTAAATTACGAAAAAAAACAAGTAGATGCTATGTTGGTATTAAAGATTGAAATCACTGAATTATCTGGAAAACAATCGCATAATTGGGATGAAAAACAAAAAAACATGTATTCGCAATAAAAAATAGAATGATTTTCAGGAAAACTACTTGCTAACTAATTGACGTTACGCCTAAAATGCGAACAACAAAACATAAAAAAAACAGTATATGAATATACAAGACAGTATGTACACCAGCAATCAATTTATCAATAAATCCATTTCTTTTATAATCATACTATTAAAAGGCATCGGACAAATCATGCTTCAAGAAAATGCTATAACAGGATTATTATTTCTTATTGGCATAACTTTAGGTTCGCCCAAGATGGGATTAGCCGCTCTTGTGGCAACTTTATGCGGCACACTAACAGCCATCGTTGGCAAATACAATCAAGCCGATATAAAAAAAGGACTTTATGGCTTCAATGCTGCATTGGTAGGTGTTGCAAGCATGCTGTTTTTGAAACCTGTATTAACATCTTGGCTCATGTTGATTGTAGGTGCTATATTAACAAGCTTACTCTATCGTTTTTCTATCAAAATAAAAATAAAAGTGTTCACCCTGCCTTTTGTTATAATAACTTGGATAATTCTCTTAATTTCAATAGCTTATTTTAATCAAATAATGATAGAAAGTTCTACGACTGCTCATTTAAGCAAGGGGTATTTTAGTTTTGCTTTTAAAGGCTTTGGACAAGTGATTTTTCAAGAACATTTGCTTGCTGGCATACTTTTTTTTATCGCTGTTTTCATCAGTTCTCCCCTATCGGCTTTGTATGGAATTGCTGCTGCTATAGCCTCTGCAACCATTGCCTCCTATTGCTCCGCTTCTACTCACGACGTTCTCAATGGTTTGTTCAGTTTTAACGCTGTCTTGTGTGCTATTGTATTAGCTGGAAATCAAATACAAGACGGAATATGGATCGCTATTGCCATAGCCTTAGCATTAGCAGTTCAGTTTGCACTCTTGCATTTCTCTATTCCCCCACTCACCTTCCCTTTTGTTGCTGCTACTCTGCTTATCCTTTTTATGAAAAGCAAACTATTGAGTAGAGTAAAAAATTAGTAATACAAGTGAAATTTTACTGAAAAATTTATTTTAGTAGTTAAAAAAAAAACACTATCTTTGCAAAGTGTTTTTATACTTTTTTTTCACCTATTTTTCATAAAGAAAATAGTATAAAAATCAAAAAAACATTATTGATTAATAATCTTATGTTAAGCGACTTAATTAAAAAATCACAAATTGAAGGACAATTCTTCAAGAAGCGGAGCCATGTTTGTTAAAACAAGATTAATACCAAGCAATAACAGCATAAAAAAATGAATGAAACAAAAAAATGGTATATTATATGTTGCAAAGCTCGCAAAGAAACAACGGTATATAATGAACTGAAAAAAAAAGGAATTGAGGCTAAATTTTTTCAAAAAACCACCACACTTGCCACCAAAAAAGGCATACGTAAAGTATTGAAACCCTTAATTAGTGGTTATGTTTTTGTGTATATTTTTGAACATGAAATAGGAAAATATCAATTCGTGGAAGGAGTTGCCTATTTTTTAAATTTTAATAATAAATTTGAATACCTCAACGACAAAGATATCTTACACTTAGAAAAGCTGTGTGCACACAACTACTATGTAAATCTGTGCAATAAACTAACAGAAGGAATAAAAATTGAAATCACAGAAGGCATTCTCAAAGGCTGGCAAGGAAGTATAAAGAAAAACACAAACAGCAATCATATTTATATAGAAAGTGCGCTAAAAAATATAGACATTGTTATAAAAAAAGAAGATATAACATTTAAAATTATTGAAAAATAAAATTAATATGTATTTAGTAAAACTTATAAGGCATAGAGGCGAAAAACGAATAGCTGTTAGTTTTGAGAAAAAACAAGAGTTAATAGAAGGATTTAAAAAACTTGAAGGAGCGAAATGGAGTGCTACATTAAAAGTTTGGCATTTACCCTATACTGAGGCTTATTGTAAACTTTTTAAAATTAAAGAAGAAAACACAGTTCAAACATTAAATTCTAAAACTTCTAAGCAAATAGAAGATTTTATTCGATGGCTAAAAAGTCGGCGATATAGCGAAAATACGATAAAAACATATACAGAAGCAACAAAAGTATTTCTCAATTTTTTTGCAAATAAGCCACTTAGCGATATAGATAATAATGATATAATAATTTTTAATAATGAGTATATAGTAAAAAACAATCTTTCTGCATCATATCAAAATCAATTTGTAAATGCGATTAAATTA
>JAAYQB010000145.1 GCA_012519525.1 Bacteroidales bacterium
CAATGTTTTTTTGTTTAAAGCAAAAGCTATTTCTCTTTACGGTTTAAGTAAACATAAAGAAGACGGTTCGTTGTGGGATGTCATTACCAAACCGGCGAAGGTCGAGGGAGAGAAGCAGCAACTGCATCACTTTTTAGGCGAAACTAATCGGAAAGAGTTGAATGTTCTTGCATTACGTTTTTTATGGCAAGCACATAAAGCGCAACCCGAAGATGCTTCGCTACTTGCAATGTGTGAGGATGCCATCAGGGATATGATATCTTCCAATAAATTAAAACTGAGTGATTTTTCAGATTATGGCATTAAGGATACTTTGCTTATAGACACTCTTGTTACAGAAGAGATAGATACTTCCGTAGTCAAGAGCAAATACGATCGTATCAAGACTGCGTCGAGCAAGAAGGTAAAGCCTTTGCCTACATTTCAAACGGTCAACTATATGTTGGTAGATTTGAAGCAGGATGACGAGTTTGTGAAATTGGTAGAAGAGATAAGCATGAAGATAGAAGATGAAATGGTCTTGCAGGTTATTGATACGAAAGGCAAGATGGTTGACCCTAGTAAGGGAATCTTTATTTGGGAGCCTTCTTATTATTATGTAAAGAAAGAAAAATTAGTTGACTCTAAAAGTTTCAAAGGTAAAAAAAATATAGCAAAGGCACTGACTCTTTCTGCTAAACGACTAAAATTTTCTTATCAAATATTTAATGGTGATAGGTTGCAGTATTATACGACGGAGGAGTATAACCACTTTTGTGAGGTCAAGGATTGGATGCAGGATCTTTTTAGCATTGGTGCCGATATGATTGCTTATCGTCCCTTGGGAGAGGACAATCATTTGTCTCAAAATTGTCAATATATTCTTTTTACCTCTACTGTGGAAAGACCCGATAAGTTTGTTACTTATTTAAAATGTCAAGACCTTGCCTTGTCGTTACTTTGTCCTATAAGCATTCCTATGTTTGCGTTTAAGTTTATGTTGCCGGAAACCGAGGTAATCACGAGTCTAACTGTTATAGACAAGAAGACCAACAAGGTGATGTATTCCTCTTCGCAGAGTTTTGCCGACATTAATTATGGCAAGCCTGCTATGTCTGCGTTTTTTTACGATTGTTTTTATATGATGAAGAAAGGAGGAAAAGATGCTAAAAAGAAGAAGTAAAACTTGTTTACTGTGGGTGGTTCTGTTACTGACAACAAGTCAAATTCTTTCGGCTCAGAATACTGGTTATATGGGGAAGCATTTTATTTTCAATATGGGAGTAACTTTTTCGCCGGCTTGGAGACAGCCTAATTTTGCCGAAAATCCTAAGTTTCACAATAAATGGTATTCTTTTAACTATACTTTGTCGCCCAACCTTGAGGCTATTGTATGGAAATGGGGTACAGTCGGATTGTCGTATCATTATTTTGAGACAAAATACGCCCATAAGCATTACGTTTTGGATGATCGATATTTTGTAGTGGAGACAATAGAGATAGGTTTACCTATAAAATCGCACGGCTTTGGAGTGTTTTACAAGCAGTATATGAACGATAATAGCGGGTATGCGCCTATGGGATTATATTCCAAATTTCAGGTTGACGGTTTCTTTTATAAGGCTTATGGCATGGGGGGGGCGTTTTTTAGGGACAATAATTTTGGGTTTAAATACGAATTAGGCGATGATTTTTTATTTTTCAACACAATGCGGGTTTCTATTGGCTTCTCGATGGGAGGAATGTTCAAAGGAATATCTTTGTTGGGTAATTATTTTTTTGGTTCTCGAGAACAGACTGTTGAGGTAAATCGTCGTATTTGGAGTCACTATTGGGTTGGTTTTAATCTGAATGTGGGTTTGCTTGCATTCTAAAAAAACTTTTCGTATTTGGGGAAAATTTGAATGTTTAGGCGAATGCAATTCGAAGGAGCGGTGGGGCGTTGAGCGGAGTCGAAACGCTTAATTTGCGTTGTTTACTCCGTTTGATGTAGAAACTGTGTTAGCAATAGCTTTTCTTTTTTATTATAATGGTCCGACTGCAAATGATACGCTTACTTCAAAGGTTTTCTTATTGATTTGTTTGATTCTGTCAAGTGTTACAAAACTACGAATTTCGTTGTCAGCAAAATCAATTTCTTCTTCAAGTTTAAGATTTTTAAAATTGTTTTTTTTGTCCTTTAAGTAATAACTTTCAAGAAAAGTTAATCCCTTTTTTATATCGATTGGTGCGTCAAGACCTGCAAGTATGCTTGTCATTAATTGTATAGTCGATTGATACCAAAATTTTAAGTCAGTAGTATCTTTTTGAAATTGAGTTGTTTCAAAGTTGAAAGTAAGGACATAATATTCACAACCCCAATTTTTTATTGTTAGTTTGTCGCCATTGTCAAACTGTACAGTTTCTATTGCGGTTATGCTGTCCGCTTGTAAAGTAAAAGTCGTGTTAGGGAAATATTCCTTTTTTATTATAGGTTCTGCTTGTCCACGAACACATTCAAAAGTTGTTATTGTCTTGCTTTCTGTTGATTGAATAGAGTTCAATGAAGTACTATCAGAGGTTCTTGATTTTTCCGAACTATTTTTTTCTCTACCAACTATTGAGTTGCAAGCAAGAAGTCCGATTGACAACCAAAGTATTAATATGTAGTTTGTTATTTTCAAATACTTCATTTTTTTATACCCACTTATTTAAAAATAGACGTTAAGTAAGCAGTGCATTCTTCGAAGGTCTTAAAGGTCTTATCACGAGGTATTAAACCGGGGATAACATCCATTTTTTCTAACATATACATTGGCTGTGGTTGGATAATGGTCATTAAAACTGTTACTCCTTTGTCTTGCAATTCTTTTATGGCAGTTTCCATCGCATAAAGTCCGGATTGATCCATAAAAGAAACTAATTTCATTCTGATAATAACAATTTTAACATTTTTGGGTATGCTGCTCATTACTTCTTGAAAACGAGAAATGGAACCGAAAAAGATAGGTCCGTTCAGTCGTTGTATGTAAATTTGATTACGGATTTCGTCGGGCATGTCTTTCTCATCATCCCAAGGCGATTCTTTGTCGAAAGTAGTCATTGCACTCGATTCGTAGCCGCTTTCTACCAAGTCGCTGGCACGTTTCATAAAGAGTACGCATGCGATAATCATACCGATAGCTACTGCAATTAATAAATCAACAAAAACGGTTAGTAATAAAACAGTTATCAATACGATAGCATCGGCTCTCGGTATTTTAAATAAATCTTTTAATCCTTTAAAGTCAATAATTCCAACACCTACTGTGATGAGTATTCCCGCCAATACCGATAAAGGCACATATTGCACATATTTTCCCAGACCGAGCAATATAGCCAATAAAAGTAAGGCATGTACCATACCCGATAATTGTGTGCGTCCGCCACTTTTGATATTAACCATCGTACGCATGGTAGCACCTGCACCCGGAATGCCGGAAAATAAGCCGGCTGCCATATTGCCAATGCCTTGTCCGACCAATTCTTTATTGCTGTTGTGTTTGGTTTTTGTAACATTATCGGCGACTACCGAAGTCAATAGTGTGTCGATAGAACCTAAACCGGCTAATGTTAAGGCAGGAATTAGCGTGATTTTCAGCGTTTCGAACCAATTAATGCCGGCTAAGGAAAATTTAGCGAAAAAAGGAATAGGTAATCCGGACGGAATTTTTCCTATCGTAAATACAGGGTTAAATTTGATAAAAATAGAAATAATTGTAACGACAATTAAAGCGATTAAAGTAGAAGGGACTTTCTTAGTAAGTAATGGAAATAAATAAATTACAAGAATAGTTAAAGCTCCCATAAAGAATGCTGATATTTCGATTCCTTGTTGAATTTTTTCGGGAAATTGTAAAATCATATCTATTATTAAAACGGGAGATTTTAAACCGAAAAGCGGATAAATTTGCTGTAATATAATAATAATACCGATTCCACTCATAAAGCCCGATAAAACAGGGTAGGGGATATAGCGGATATATTTTCCGATTTTAAATATGCCAAATAAAATTTGAAATACTCCACATAATATTCCCGTAATTGACATGATAATCAAAACGTGTTCAATGCTAGCGGGAGTGGTACTTGCCCATATACCCGATATTAAAGAGGCAGTAATGACAGTCATAGGTCCGGTAGGTCCACTGATTTGTGAATGTGTTCCTCCAAACAAAGCTGCAAAAAAGCCTAACATCATGGCACCGACCAATCCTGCTAAGGCACCATAGGCACCAATATTTGGCACCTCACTACTATCTATAACTCCAAAAGCCTGAATTCCAAATGCTAAAGCTAAAGGTAAAGCCACAATACCGGCGGTTATACCACCAAAAATATCTCCTTTAAGGTTTTTTGTGAAAAATGATTTCATACGGTAAATTTAATTGTAATTATTAATGATGATTTTTTACAAAAATACCACTTTATTTTGAATCGGGGAATAGAAAATGGAAAATAATTTATCTTATATATAAAAAAACGACTACTTTTGCATTTATAATTTTTTATGTATATGAAATTGAAATTAAGAAATAAATGGGAGACTATCCTATCGCATCCTTTGGTGTTGAAAACTCAAATATTATTGAGAAAAGTTGTTTTACCCGGTTTTGACGGCGTTCCTATTTTTGATGTATTGGTGTTTTTTGTTAAAGGATTGATAAAAGGAGAGTTGTCGAGAAGAGCGTCGGCTCTTTCTTATAATTTTTTCATGGCACTTTTCCCGATGGTTCTTTTCTTTTTTACCATTATTGCTTATTTGCCGATTGACGATTTTGTGCCTTTAGCCTATGAAATGATAGAAAGTTTTTTACCCCAACAATCTGTTGACTTTGTGAAAGAAACCATTGACGGTATTTTGAAAAAGAATGGAGCTTTATTGTCATTTAGTATTATATTTACTTTTTATTTTGCTACAAGGGGAACGAATGCCATGATTTCGGAATTGAATGCTACTTATCATGAAATAGAAACAAGAGGATATCTGAAACAAAAATTAGTCGCATTATTTATGCTTTTTGTGTTGATACTCTTATTTATAACAACGATAGCAATCAGTTTAGGTGTTAGCCAATTCATTGCTTACAATGCAACACACGGTATCATTCAGTTTACTTGGTATTTGGTTCTCATTAAATTT
The DNA here is from genome assembly GCA_012519525.1 of Bacteroidales bacterium. Taxonomy (GTDB): domain Bacteria; phylum Bacteroidota; class Bacteroidia; order Bacteroidales; family WCHB1-69; genus UBA5266. The sequence goes on from JAAYQB010000145.1 coordinate 5,141, forward strand.
TTTAAATGGGTATTAATAGTAGCACTTATGTTTTTTGCTATATCAATAATTTATTATTTTGCTCCGGCAAAAAGAGAAAAATATCGTTTTTTCTCAGCAGGTTCTTCTTTGGCTACTATTCTTATTATATTGGCATCTATAGGTTTTGATTTTTATATTAGTAATTTTTCACGCTACAATGCTATTTACGGTTCCATAGGAGCTTTAATTATTTTATTGATATGGATACAGTTGGTATCTATGATTTTATTAATAGGTTTTGAGCTGAATGTAAGCATACTCAACGCTCGTAAGAAAAAGATAGATGCTATTAATTAAACTCGTCGGAATCGCAACTCGGTATCAATATATAAACTTTATCGTTTCTACGGACAATTTCGTTGGTTGGAATAGAGCAACTCATTCCTTTTTCCGCTACGGATGTGCTAGCTAAATTAACCCTTATTTCTCTCACTTTATCTTCATAAACGCCCGTAGTAGGTCCGATAATGAGGATTTCGTTATCCAATTGAATACTTCCGCTTTCGATGTAAATTTCAGCCACTTTTAATTTGTTAAAATAATTCGTTACTCTTCCTACATATATTTTTGTTTTAGTAGCTTGCGAACCATAGCGATTGGTCCATTCCCCTAATTTTCTGCCCAAATAATATCCATCCCAAAAATCACGATTATAAACGGAGCGAAGTTCTTCTGTCCAACGCTTGACTTTTTCTTCGCCGTAAGTTCCGTCAAAATAAGCATCTACAGCTTCTCTATAGCAACGGGTTACAGTTTTTACGTATTCGGGCGAACGTCCGCGACCTTCGATTTTTAGAATGCTTACTCCGGCGTCTAATATTTTATCCAAAAAACCGATGGTACATAAATCTTTTGGAGATAAAATATATTTTTCGTTTATCAATAATTCCAATTCATTATCAGCGTCTTTTACATTATATAAACGACGACAGGCTTGCAAACAAGCACCACGATTGGCTGAATAGCCGAAATTATCTAAACTTAAATAGCATTTTCCTGAAATAGCCATACACAAAGCCCCGTGTGCAAAAATTTCAATTTTTACTAATTCGCCGGAAGGACCACAAATGTTTTCTTTTTTAATTTGTTGGATGATTTCTGCCACTTGCTTTAGATTTAACTCTCGTGCAGTAACCATAACATCTGCATATTGTGCATAAAAACGTACGGCTTCGATGTTGGTGATATTGCATTGCGTGGAAATATGCACTTTAATTCCTCTAACAGCAGCAGCCAATATTACTGCCCAATCCGAAGCTATAATTGCCGTTATTGCATGTTTTTTTACAGCATCTAACAAACTATTGACTTCTTCTATTTCTTTGTCGTAAACAATGGTATTAATGGTTAAATAGGTCTTAACATGATGTTTTTGACAAATAGTGCTGATTTCGCTTAAATCGTTCAATGTGAAATTAATAGTAGAACGTGAACGCATATTCAAATTTCCAATGCCAAAATACACTGCATTAGCACCGCCTTGAATAGCAGCCATTAATGATTCTCTTGAGCCTACCGGAGAGGCAATTTCTATCTTATTTTTTATTGCTTTCATGACTGCAAAAGTACAAAATATTAAAATAGAAATGAGCAAAATAGTGATAAAAAATGCAGTAGTATATTTGTAACACACAATAAGATGTATAGTTTTATTGTAAATTTTTATCGGAAGCATATAAAATGAATGTTTTTTTATCTATCTTTGCATTTTAAATTTTGAAAATATTTATTAACTTAATCTTATTTTAATTATGTTTAAAAATCATCCCAAAGGATTGTTAGGAGCAGCACTGTCAAACATGGGTGAACGCTTCGGGTTTTATACCATGATGGCTATTTTGGTGCTATTTTTACAGGCTAAATTTGGACTCTCGGGGACACATGCAGGCTTGATTTATTCTATTTTTTATTTTTCCATTTACATTTTAGCGTTTGTTGGAGGTATTATTGCCGATAAAACGAGAAATTACAAAGGGACTATTATGGTCGGATTGATTGTAATGGCAATAGGTTATGTAATGTTGGCAATACCCAGTCCTACACCTGTTTCCAACAAAGTTTTATTTCTTGTTATTTCATGTATAGGATTATTTACTATTGCTTTTGGTAATGGTTTATTTAAAGGTAACCTGCAAGCTTTAGTAGGTCAAATGTATGATAACGAGCAGTATGGAAAAATGAGAGATTCAGGATTCTCATTGTTTTATATGTTTATTAATGTTGGAGCCTTGTTTGCACCTCTTATGGCAGTAGGTATGCGTAATGGCTGGCTTGCTCGTTCAGGTTATGAATATAATTCAGTGTTACCTGAATTATGTCATGCTCATATTGACGGCACTATAACAGCAAAAGCAAGTGGAGAATTGAGTACTTTAGCCAATGAAGTGAGTAGTGTACCTGTAACAGATATAACAGCATTTGCACACGATTATTTGAATGTATTTACCACCGGCTTCCACTATGCTTTTGGTATTTCTTTATTTGCTATGTTTATTTCATTAGTTATTTATCTATCTAATAGAAGAAAGTTCCCTGTTCCTTCTGTGAAAAAGGCAAAAAGTGATGTGGATGCTACTACTGTCCAAATGGATGCTCGCGAAATAAAACAAAGATTGTATGCTTTGTTTGCTGTTTTTGGTGTTGTTATTTTCTTTTGGTTCTCATTCCATCAAAACGGACTTACTCTTACATTCTTTGCAAGAGATTATACCGATTTAAGCGGATTGGTTATCAATCTTGGTTTTGTAACGATAAAAGGAGCGGAGATATTCCAGTCTATTAATCCTCTTTTAATCGTATTGCTTACCCCTATCATTATGGGTCTTTTTGGCTGGTTACGTGCGAGAGGAAAAGAGCCTTCTACCCCAAAGAAAATTGCTATTGGTATGGGAATAGCTGCTTTAGCTTATGTTGTAATGGCAATAGGTTCATATGATTTACCTTTAAAATCAGAACTAGATGCAATGGGTGGTTTATCTGATGCAGAAAGAGTTACCCCGTTCTTACTTATCGGTACTTATTTTATTCTTACTGTAGCTGAATTATTCATTAGTCCATTAGGAATTTCATTTGTATCAAAAGTAGCTCCTCCACATCTTCAAGGTGTTATGCAAGGTGGTTGGTTAGGTGCAACTGCAATAGGTAATCAATTATTATTTATAGGAGCTATTTTATACGAAAGTGTTCCGATTTGGTTAACATGGACGGTATTTATCATTGCATGTACTTTATCAATGCTTATCATGCTATCAATGTTACGCTGGCTTGAAAGAGTCGCTAAATAAATATAAATACAAAATGACATAAAAGGCAATCCATAAGGGTTGCCTTTGTGTTTTTTACTATAATTCATTACTATATTTGGAATAAAATTTATGCTTTTAAAAGATTTAGCTGATTATAAAATTGTATTGGCTTCTTTATCTCCTCGTCGTCAAGAGTTGTTGTCTCAATTGGGTATTGTTTTTAGTGTTTGTGATAGTCATACCAACGAAATCAATCCGAAGGGGTTAAGTGTTTATGAAACAGTGCAATATTTAGCACAACAAAAAGCTGAAATCGTTTTTAAATCCTATAAAAAGCAGCAAAATGTCATTGTTATAGCAGGCGATACCATTGTAAGTATTGATGGCGAAATCATGGGAAAACCTAAGGATAGAAAAGATGCTTGTCGTATGTTGCGAAAACTTTCGGGTAAAAAACACCTTGTGTTGAGTGGTGTTAGTGTGGTAGCTTATAAAAAAACACTTACTCGCTATGACGAAGCGTGGGTAACCTTTGATGATTTAACAGATGAAGAAATCGTATATTATGTTGATAAATATATGCCTTACGATAAAGCAGGAGCTTATGGTATACAAGAATGGATAGGCTGTCGTGCTGTAAGTAAAATAGAAGGGTCTTTTTTTACAATCATGGGTTTTCCTACCCATTTGATATGGAAAATATTGGAAGAAATCATAGCGAAAAAATAAATCAACATTCATCTCGTTATGTAAACAAAAAGATATAAAAATGGGAAAAAAGTTGTGTGTTTTTTTTGTTTTGAGTTGTTCTCTTTGTTTTTTGCAAGCGCAATCCTTGATTGATGAAGCAAAGGCGAAATATTTACTGCAACAAGCCAATGAAAAATTATCCCAATCTTTGTTTGAAGAAGCGGTTGTATTGTTTCAACAAGCTGATTCATTGTCTTCGGCTGTTTTTACAGCGAGTGATTACACCAATATGGCGGGAACTTATTTTCAATTAAAACAGCATAAAGATGCATTGAATATTTGTAAAAAAGCCATTTCGCTCGATTCGCTGAATCAAAATGCTTATTTTAATTTAGGCTTGGTTTATTCGGCTATGGATAGCATTTATCATGCTATGGCAGCTTATGAAAAAGTGATACGAATAGACAGCACACATACACAAGCGTGTTATAATTTAGCCATTTGTTATAAACAATTAAGAAACTACCAATCGGCTATTTTTTATTATAAAAAAATTACCGAAATCGACCCGTCAGATACAAAAGCTTACGTGAATATGGGAATAGCTTATGGGGAAATCGGCAATACGGATATGCTGTATGAATGTTTTCAAAAAGCAGCCAATATGGGTGATAAAGAAGCACAAGAGTTTTTGACCAAGACAGGACGCACTTGGTAGCTTATTGCCCTGTTATTTGTAAATAATACGTTCGTTTTTTTGTGAAAGTGATATAGGCATCAAGATAGGCATCTTGATTTTGTTGTAGTAAAGTCTGAATTTCTAATAAATTGGATAAAGTAATCGTTCCCGATAAATAACGGTCATTGTAAATTCTTAAATTATCTTGAGTTTGAGCGATTGCCAATTGAGAAATTTGTAATTGCATATAAGCTTCGTTCAGCTCATTCCACGATTGTTCGATTTCCAATTGTAATAATTGTATGTTGTTTTCATAATTGTTGTTGTCGATTTTTTCTTGTAGTCTATGTTTTTGAATGGCGTGTGCACCTCCCCACCAATCGGAAATAGGAATAGAGATAATTCCAAAAACGAATCCTATATTGTTTTTAGAGTTTATCATTTCGTTGTATAAATAAGAGCCGCCAATGGCAATAGAGGGCAAATATTTTCCTATTTCCATTTGCTTTTGTAGTTTGTTAGCTTCTTTTTGGCATTGTAGCAGTTGATTTTCTATGCGTTTATTTACAGCTTCTTCAGGCGGTAGGTAATAAGTAAGAGGTGATGCGGGCATGGAAATGCTATCGTAAATAATGTTGAAATCTTTTTCAGGAATACCGGTATATTGACGTAGTGCTAATTTCGACATGCGAATGCCGTTTTCGACTTTAATTTTGGCACTTTCAATTTCTTGTTGTTTGAGTTGTACTTTTAAAAAATCGTTAGCATTGATAAGTCCTGCTTTCACCGAAACTTCTGCATCTTTGTGTATGTTATTGAGTTGAGTGGATACTATATCAATGGTTTTTTTCTTTTCTTCGAGTGAAATGATTTGGAAAAACAGTTCTTCTATTTTTCTTTTGATTTCATTTTCAGTAAGACTGAGTTGTAATTTTTCGACTTTAATGCCTATATTAGCCAGCTTATTTCCGGTAAAAATCCTTCCACCTGCAAAAATAGGCTGTATTGCAGTAACTCCTGTTGCAAATCCTTTGTTTATAAGTAGTTTGTAACATAAGTTAACTTGTGTAGGAGGTAAATCGTAGTTGTCAATCACAGCATTATATTTCGCATTGATTCCGCCGTCTACACGAGCTGCAAATCCGATAAAGTTAGCCGATATATTCGGAAAGTATTTTGTGAAAGCTTCTTTTTTGGTTTGTTTAGCCATATCAATTTGTAAAAGTTTGTTTTTTATTTCAACATTTTGTTTTAATGCCAATGCAATGCAACTATCAAGACAATAGGAGGGCTGTGCTTGTAAGAAAAAGCAATTCAAGAAAAAGACTAGTAGTAAAATAATTTTTTTCATTACAATGTAATTTTTTTATCTGTTTTTTTAAAGACCAACCAATAAGTAACGGGTAGTACGGTAACCACAAACAGCATTGATAACCAAGTTCCGAAACAAATCACTACGCCCATAGGTGCCCATAGAGCACTTTTGCTGATAATCATAGGTATAACACCCATAGAAGCAGCTGCCGATGTTAGGAAGATAGGTCGCATTCTGCGTTTTCCTGCTTCTAAAGCTGCATCGTAAGCTGTTCGACCATGCATTAATCGAAGTTCTTCGGCATAGTCGTACATAATAATACCGTTACGAACAATGATTCCCATCAATGCCACTAATCCTAAGACGGAAGTAAGAGAGTATTCCATTCCCATTATTAATATTCCTACAGAACCTCCGAAAACGGAAAGCAGGGAAGCAGAAAGAATAAGCAAAGCTAAATTGATTTTTCGGAAATGAAATACCAAAATCATAAAGATAATAGCGACAGCAATAATTAATCCATAAATAATCATCGGCATCAACATTTTATCTTGTTCGCGTACGCCTCCCCAATCGATTGTTACCGATTTTGGAAGTTGAACCCTGTCGTTTATGTTTGAAGCTATCTTTGATGTAACATTGACAACATTGTACTCTCTTTTTACTTCAGCTAATAAGCTTAAACAATACACGCCGTTTCTTCGAACGATTTGTCCCGGATTGAAATCGGCACTTGTTGTAGCTATTTGTCGTAGAGGTACCGTATTGCCAACAACGGTAGAAATGTATTCGTTAGGAATATCGGTAAAATTCGGTTGCTTATCATTTTCAGCTTTTAGCACTACATCAATCGAATAATCATCTTCCCAAATAGATGTGATAGGTATGCCTGAGTTAAAACGTAAAGCTAAATTATTAGAAACGTCAACTTTAGAGATACCTAAATTATTTGCTTCCACATTGTCAATGTTAACGAGAACACTGGGTTGTAATTCTCCATAATCGGAATGGACAAATAATATTTCTTTCATACTTTTTATTTCCTTTAGCAATTTGTTTTTGGCAAGCATTAAATCGGGTAAATGATTGCCTCTGATTCTTAGTTCTATAGGATAAGAAGCAAAGACAAAATCTAACTGTTTAAATCTGACAAGTGCATTGGGAAAATAATTGACATAAGTAGCTGCATAATCGTCGAGAACATCAATCGTTGATTGTATGTCTGTGGTACTCACTATAAATTGTGCGTAATTTTCTCCCGGTAGGTTGGGGGCATAACACGTATGAAAACGAGGCGAAGATGTTCCTATAAAAGAAGTGATGGAAGTAATACGTTTATCTTTGTTCAGCATATTTCTTAATGAGTCGGCAACTTCTGCAGTAACAGTAAGAGGCGTGCCTGTGGGCAGGTAGATTTCAACTGCAAACTGATTGCGTTCCGTAATGGGCATCATTTTTTGCGGTAAGTTAAAGAAAACCACGACTCCCGTTAATAAAGCTCCAAGGGCAATAGCAATGGTAAAACGTGAATGTTTAAAAGCAAAGTGAATGATTTTATTATATTCTTTTTGTATGCCGTCAGATAAAATACTGCTTATTTGTTTTTTGTTTTTTACTTTCTCGTGTAATCCTGTTTTTATCAAAGTATATTGAATAATAGGAACAAATAGCACTGCTATCAAGAGAGATATAAAAAGAGTAATGGTTATTGTCCAAGGGAAAGCTTGCACAAAATCGTTAAATATGCCTACTGTAGTAAACAGAAAAGGATAAAAAGTAATACTAATGGCTAAAGTAGCCGATAGGACAGACTTAAATAGTTCTTTTGCACTTGTTACGGAAGCTTCCCAGCGGGGAATGCCATGGTCTAACTTTTCTAAATAATTATCAATAATAACAACCGAATCATCCACTATAATTCCTAATACCACGATTAAAGCAGCTAAAATAACAGTATTCAATTCAAAACCAAGTGCATATATAACGCCTATTGAGATGAAGATAGTAATAGGAATAGTCATAGCTGCAATAGAGGCTACTCTCAAAGGTTGTAATAGCATAAGTACAAGTAAAACAGTGCATATAGCGATAATCATTTCGCGGAGAAAGTTTTTAACGGAAATATTTACTACTTCCGGTTGGTCGGCAACTTTAAAGAGATGAACATCATCGGGTAATTCTTTTTGAAACTTATCCAATACTTTGTTTACTTCTTGACCGTACCTTACAATGTTATACCCTTTCTGCATTTCGAGTGACAACAACAAACATTTATTGCCTTGATTTTTAATGTAGCTGGTAGGGGTGGGGTATTCTCTCACAATGGTAGCAATGTCTTTTAGTCGTATCATATTGCCTGTAGGGTCGATATAAACAATTTGTTCGGCAACATCTTTTTCATTTTTAAATGTTTCGGAAATATGAATGGGTGCTAATACATGTTCGTTTTTCACTGTTCCGCTGATAGATGAAACGCCTTGTGTAAACAAAGTAGCCAATAAAGAGCTGCTATTGATACCATAAGCTGCTAATTTTTCCTTGTCAATATAAACGGAAATTTGCTCATGTTGTAAACCATAATGTCGCAGATTGGATACCGATTTTATTTGTCTTAATCTGTTTTCTAAATCTTCTAAATAATACTCTAATTCGCGGTATGTTTTTTCTTCTGATTCTATGGATATTAAAAGTGCAGACGTTTCTCCGAAATCGTTATTGGCAATCAATGTTACGACCCCAGATGGCAATGTTTGTTTAAATTCTTGTAAGCCATGCCTAAATTTAGACCAAAATTCGTCTTTGTTCTTAACGTTATCCGCCAAATCCACAACGATGATTGCTAATCCGTCTCGCGAAATAGAATAGGTTTTATTTTTTTTAACTTCTTTGTAACTAAATAGATATTCCTCTAAAGGCTTGGTAAGTCTTTTTTCAATTTCAGAAGATGAAACGCCCGGATAAACGCCAACTACAAGTCCTTGTCTTATTGTGAAAACGGGAAATTCTTGCTTGGGCATTACAAATAAAGAATAGACACCAAATAGCATTAGCATAATCACAAACAAATATACTATTTGCTTGTTTTTCATTGAAAATTCTACTGTTCTTTCAACGATGCCTTTCATTGAATTTTGATATTAGTGCCTTCACTTACTTTTTGATATCCCTTGACAATGACCAAATTATTATCGCTTAAGCCTTCGGATATAACGACTCCGAAATCGGTCAAAGTGCCTATCTTAACATATTGTTTATGTGCTTTTCCATTTACTGCCAACCATACGAAATGCTTGCCGTCATGTGTTAGTTTAACCGCTTGAATAGGGACAACTATCACTTGTGATGTATTGTCGGCAACCAATTGCACTTTGCATATCATGCCGGGCATGAGTTGTTTGTCTCTATTTTCAACCGGAATGGTGATGTCGTAGCAATGGGAGAGGGGATTGGCTACAATGCCTTTCATGTTAACTTTTCCTTCATAGTAGCGGTTGTTCAATGCCGGAACAGTTATTTTGGCTGTCTGTCCTATACTGACAAAAGAAATAATGTTTTCGGGAATTGGCACTCTCACTATGATGTTTTTAGTGCTTAATAAATCAATTACCTGCATGGTGGGCATTACATACATGCCTCTCTCTAGATTACGTTTACCTATAATTCCACTAAACTGAGCATATAGGTTAGCATCTTCTAAGTTTTTTTTAGTAATTTTTTCCGCCGATTTTGCTTTTTCGAAATTGGTAATCATTTCAATCCATTGTATTTCAGGGATACTCCCTTTTTTATACAATTGTTCTAAACGCTCATAAGCATCTTCGGCTTGTTTAAGCATAGCAACGGAAGCATTGTAAGTGCTTTGTAGGTTTTCTTTGTTTAAAGTAGCTAATAATTTTCCTTTTTCAACATATTCTCCCTCATTAACAAATACTTGTTCGACATTTCCCGGTACTGAAAAACTCAAAGAAGAAGAAAATTCTTCCTCTATTTTTCCTATATAATTTTGATAAAGCGTATCGGTATGTAATTTAACTTTCATAACCTCAACATCTACGACTTCAATAGAGTGCTTAGTGCCATAGTCTTGACACGAAGCAAACAAAATGAGTGCTATATAAAGAAATATGCTTTTTAATTTTAACATCAGTAATGGTGTATGTTTATGTATAAAAATAACGAGTAAAAAGTATTAATGTTATAGTATTAGAATAAAAAAAAGTAAATATATTAAACTTTGGGTCTATTTTTTTGAATAAAAAACATATGTTTATGTCTAAAAAGGAAAAAATAGCCTTGTTTGCCGGTGGATGTTTTTGTATCATAACAATGGAAGTATTCCATATTCTCCTGTTTATACTAAGCGTTTTGCTTGATAATAATGAGTTTGTAAATATAAAAAGGCAATACAATCGTACTGCCTTTTTATAATCGTAATCTTTGTTTAACTATTCTTCTTTTGTAAGAACTAATTCACTTTTGGTAACGTAAATA
>JAAYQB010000146.1 GCA_012519525.1 Bacteroidales bacterium
TTGGCGTTAAAGGCGTAAAACCCCTCTAAATCTCCCCCAAGGGGGAGACTTTGTTTTACAGCGTATTGCGAGTTTATTGCGTTGTAGGTTAAGTGCATTTTTTATGTTATTTTATTTTGCAAAGATATACATTTCTTTCTTTACTTTTTTTCCTTCAGCTGAAAAAAATAAATATTTATCCTTCTTTTATTTTTTTACCGCAGAGTTCCCAAAGGATTCCCAAAGGTCGCAGAGTTTCTTTGCGTCCTCTGCGTAAACTCTTTGCGTTCTTTGCGGTTAAAAATTTAGAATAAACAATTACGAACTGATACTTCGAGAGCCTCAGCGTCCGAAGCTACTATAACGTAATAAAAACAATAACCGACTGAAAATCAAACAATTTCAAACTCCCTCCCCACTTGGGGAGGGCTGGGGTGGGGTAGATAAGTGAACAACGCAATTAACTTGCAATGCCTTGAAAATCACTTCCTCCCCCTTGGGGGCGGGGAAGGGATGGGGTAATGGAGGGCAGGTAGACATTCAATAAGTGAACAAGACAACAAGTTTTTTATTAAAAATCACAATAATTTTAGAAAAACAGCATTATAGATAAGGCATGGAAAAGGATATTTCTATGAACGGGAATATCCTTTTTTTTAATTTTTAGAGAAGGCAGCTTGTATGGATTTATTACGGAAAATAAATAAATTAAGAAAAATAAGTAAGCAAATACGACTAAAAATAGGACTTGATTCTTTTGTCTTGGCTCTTATTGGGGTAATAGTGTTGGCTTATTTTGAGTATTCTCCCGGCATATATGAAGGAAAATTCACTCTTCATGATGTTGGGGATTACGGCATTATGTTGATTTTCTTTTTTTATGGATTAAAACTAAATCCTAAACAATTAAAAAAAGACCTTTCTAATTGGAAATTACATCTTGTTATTCAGATAGCTACATTTATACTTTTTCCTTTAATAGTACTACTATTCATGGGACTGTTTGGAAATTACGGAAATAAATTATTTTGGATAGGGATTTTTTATTTAGCGGCTTTGCCTTCTACGGTTTCTTCATCGGTGGTAATGGTTTCCATTGCAAGAGGAAATGTTCCGTCGGCAATATTTAATGCTTCCGTATCGAGTTTATTGGGAGTTTTTATTACTCCTATATGGATGGGTATTATTTTAACATCGGGAGGAGGTAGTTATGATGTTACCAATGTTATTATTAAACTATCATTACAAGTATTGCTTCCCGTTACCGTAGGCATTTTGTTGCATTCCAAATTTGGAAAATATGCACATAAACACAGCAATATATTGAAAAAATTTGATCAAAGTGTCATTCTTTTAATTGTTTACTTATCGTTTTGCGAATCCTTTGCTCATAAAATGTTTTCCGGTTATGGTATTACCGAATTGTTTTTGTTAGGATGGGCGATGGTAGTGTTTTTCTTTATTATTTATGGAATTATTACGCTGATTAGCCGTTTTTTACATTTTAACAAAGAAGATTATATTACTGCTGTTTTTTGTGGGTCAAAAAAATCGTTGGTACATGGGACAGTAATGGCGAACATATTATTTTCGGAAATGGTAACGGTAGGTGTAATACTTTTACCCTTAATGATGTTTCATGCTTTGCAACTTGTTATAGCGAGTATGATAGCACAAAAATTCAGTAAAAGAGAAAACATAGGTCATCTCTAAAATTTCATTTTTACTTTTTTAGTATTTTTGCAAAACTTTTTAATTAAATCACAATTTAAAATGAGACACTGGTTTTTTTTCGCGTTCTTCTTGGTTTTTGCACATCATCATTTATCGTATACCCAAGAACGCACAACAACTTTGCAAGAAAATAATTTAAGAGGAAAAGTCAAATCAATAGTCGAATACGAATATGCCATGATAGATGCTGAGGGTAATATTGATAAAGAAATGGGAGCATCGGGGAAAGATTATTCTACCTACAATAAAACAGGAAACATTATTGAGTATAAAGTTACTGATTCTAAAGGAATTGTAGGATTAAAAACGATTTATCAATATGAAAATAATTTACGGACAAAAGAAAATACGTACAACTCTAAAAATAAAATTACAGAACGCTGGTCGGCAGTCTATAACGATAAGAAAAAGATAAAAGAAGCTTATCGTGTTTTTGAAGGAAATAATATCGAAAAAGTTTTTTATACTTATGATAATAAAGGAGTTTTATTAGAAGAAAAATGGCTGTTAAACAATGCTGTTTCATTAAAAGTCAGTTATACATATACCGATAACGGTAGAACCGTAGAAAAAAAGACGAGCGATGCTTCCGATAAAGTTGTAGGTGTAGAAATCAGAAAATACAATGATGCAGGAATTTTATTGGAAGAAAGTAAGTTCAATTATAAAGATGCGCTAAAAGGGAAAACTATTTGTATTTATAATGAAAAAGAACAACTTATAGAAGAGCAAACATACGATAGCCTTTTACATTTAGAGGGTAAAATTGTTTTTATTTATGATAAATACGGAAATATCGCTGAAGAGAAATGGTATGACAATAAAAATCAGCGTACTTCTCATATAAAAAACACCTATACCTATGATAAATCGGGCAATTGGATTGAAAAAACAGAATACGATACCGAAGTGCAATTTGGTATCATTTATAAACGTATAATAAATTATTATTAATAATAACAGTTGATTATGAAAGTATTACTTCTTGGTTCGGGCGGAAGAGAACATACGCTTGCATGGAAAATCGCTCAAAGTAAACTTTGCGAAGAACTCTACATAGCACCCGGCAATGCGGGGACGGCAGAATGCGGTGTTAATCTCAATTTTTCCGATAGCGATGTAGAAAAAATTAAAGAATGTATCATTGAAAAACAAATAGATATACTTGTAGTTGGTCCTGAACAAGCTTTGGTAAACGGAATTTACGACTGTATAAAAAATGATAAAAAAACGGAAAAAACAATAGTTATCGGTCCTTCACAAGCAGGGGCTGTATTAGAAGGGAGTAAAGATTTTGCGAAAGCTTTTATGAGCAAATACAATATTCCTACTGCTGACTATCAATCGTTTGATAAAGAAAACATAGAAGGAGCATTGGAGTATATTCAAACGCTTAAAGCACCTTATGTGCTTAAAGCAGACGGCTTGGCAGCAGGAAAAGGAGTATTGATATGTCATACAATCGAAGAAGCCAAACACGAAATTAATGCAATGTTATTAAGTGAAAAATTCGGCAAAGCAAGTCGGAAAATTGTGATAGAAGAGTTTTTAAAAGGAATTGAGCTTTCTGTTTTTGTGCTTACCGACGGCGAACATTATCTTGTATTACCTTCAGCCAAAGACTATAAGCGTATAGGAGAAAACGATACCGGTTTAAATACCGGTGGAATGGGAGCTATTTCGCCTCCGCCTTTTGCCGACAAAATTTTTATGAGTAAAGTGGAGCAAAAAATCATTATCCCTACCATAGAAGGATTGAAAAAAGAAAAAATTACCTATAAAGGATTTATTTTTATCGGTTTAATGAAAGTTGACGATGAACCTTATGTGATAGAATACAATGTGAGAATGGGAGATCCGGAGACGGAAGTTGTCGTTCCTCGTATTAATAACGACTTATTGGATTTGTTTTTACATGTTGAAAATCAGACTTTAGACCAAGTAACATTGGCAATTAATTCTCAAGTTGCCGCTACTGTTATGTTGGTTTCCAAAGGTTATCCGGAAGCCTATGAAAAAGGAAAAATCATTTCGAACGTTCAAAACGTTCAAAACAGCTATGTTTTTCATGCAGGGACTAAGTTAAACGATAAAGGCGAGCTTGTTTCTAACGGTGGAAGAGTGCTTGCCGTTACTTCTATGGGTGCAAGTATTCAAGAAGCATTAGGTCTTTCTTATCAAAATGCAGATTTAATTGATTTTGAAAATAAACATTATCGTAGAGATATCGGAAAAGATATATTATAATTCTTTGTTCTTTACGGGATTAGCATATATTTTTAAGAAAATGTTTTCCAATTCATCGTATTCGCCTTCAATTTTTTCTAATCCGTTTTTCATGTATTGAATAAAATCGGATTTTTCGCTTGGCGAATAGTGCATAGTATATGTATCTGTGTTGTATAACAAATCATAAGCGATATAATTGGTTTTCCATAAGCGATAATTATCGTATATTCTTTTATCAATAATTTGTGCCAAGCGTATAAATTTATCATTCTTTTGAAGCTGATCGCATTCTTTTAGTTCATCTTCCGTAATTGGTTTCCCAACCACAAAATGAATATTTCCTTTCCATTGTATGATTCCTTGTATAATACTTTGAAAATCTTCGTCCTCTTTTTTTTCATATTTTTGATACATAGACACATATAGTTCTGCTACTTTTAAGAAAACACAAGGTTCGTATTCGTAAGAAATGATGAGAGGCGTAATGTTTAATTCTAACAAGTTGGTAACAAATCGTTTATTGCTACTTAATGTGAACATTTTTAAAACCGCCATTTCAGTTGTATCATTTCCGTCTTTGGTTCTGCCGTTGCGTTGTGCTATCCATGTTGATTGTTTTTTTTCAGTAATGGCATAACGCATATAGGTTGATACATGCACCGAATTTCGATAAAAATCTCTGATATTGCCGCCTCTTATTATTTTAAACATTTTATTCATTTTGCCAATGTCAATTGCTAATTGACTTGACATGAGGTTGCTACCAAAAGTAATTTCAGAAGTGTCTAAATGATGGTCTGTTAATAAAATTTGCAAAATAGCGGAGTCTAATAAAATGTCTCTATGATTACCAATCAACATTGCTTTTTTTTCATCGTTAAGATTTTCAAAGCCACTGTATGTTAATCCCGATGAGGTCTTATTGATAATAGCCCAAATAATTCGATACATGATTTTTAATTGAAAATCTTTTACAGTTCGAACATCTTTGAGAATTTTCAATAAATTTTCCGCTTCTTTTTTATCAGGAAATAAATAATTAAAGATTAAGGGTAAATAATTGTCTTTTAACAATCTATTTACTGCTGCCGGAATTTCATTATCGTTATAGGGTCTTGTGTCTTCAAAAATGGAAGTATCCATAGAGCCTTTCTTTTTTTAAGGTTAATTTTTATTTGCGTTTGTCAATAAATTTAATAGGTTTTCGATTAATTTCGGGAAGTTGTATTTTTTTTATCGTTTCGATGGCTTCGATTTTTATGTGAGGCGTAACCCTTATCTTTGCTCGAAATCGATTTTGTAAAACACTTATTATTTGTTCATTATATTCTTTAACACCTATTTTTACCGTAACATCGTCCATTCCTACTTCGTTGGTAGTAACTTCTACTAAATAGTTTTCGATAAAATCAATATTGTCTAATATATCAAAAATAGCTGCTGGGTAAAGCGTTGTTCCTTTTAGTTTAATCATTTGATTTTTACGTCCTATAATTGGGCTGATACGCATCGAAGTTCTACCGCAAGAACAAGGTTCGTAATGGAAGCGGCAAATATCGCCTGTTTTGAATCGAATCAAAGGCATTCCTTCTACGCCTAAGGTTGTGATAACCAATTCGCCGTATTCTCCTTCTTTGACAATATTTCCGTTTTCGTCTATTAATTCACAAATAATCAGTTCAGGATGATGGTGCCCTCCTTTTCCTGCATCGCACTCACAAAAAGAAGTACTCATTTCGGTTGAGGCATAGGTAGAATACAGTTGAATGTCCCATTTTTCTTTTATTTTTTTCCCTAAAAGATTGAGAGAAAAATCGTCATTGCGGAGGTTTTCTCCTATACAAATTGCTTTTTTTACACTTGATTTCTTATAATCAATATGATGTTCTTTTGCATATTGAATGATTTTTAAAATAAATGAAGGGACGCAAATAATCGTATCGGGATTAATACGCTGAATCGTATCCCATTGCAATTCGGGAATGCCGTTTCCTACTCGTATTACGCTGGCTTTCATTGCTCTGATACCTAAAACATAAGCAAATCCTGCCATAAAACGTTTGTCTAAGGTTGTCATTAATTGATAAATATTTCCGGGCTTTCCTCCTGCACAAGTAAACGAAATGGCTTCGTTGTAGCCTAATCTGTCTAAATCTTTATCGGTCATGGCAAAAGTGGTCGGTGTGCTTAGTGTTCCCGAAGTTGTAATATAATCAACTATCTTTGAGGGTTCTACACAAATGAAATCTTTATTATACCGTTGTAGATTTTCTTTAGTAGTAAAAGGAATATGTTGTAAATCCTCTATTTTTTTTATTTTTGTACTATCTATTTTTTCTTTTTTAAACAGCGATTGATAATAGTTAGAATTGGCATTGGTATATGCCAAAACTTCTTGTAATTTCTTTTCTTGAAAGTTTTTAATAGTTGCTAATGATTGATATTCTATTTCTGGATTAAAGTTCATGTGTTTTTTTATTTTAAAAATCCGGTTTCAATAAGCCATTCTTTGAATAATATATTCCATTTTCCGGCTTCTCCTCCTTTTTTTTCATTCATTCCAAATCCGTGTCCTCCGGTTTTATAAAGCTGAAAATGGTGTTTGATGTTTTTTTCTAATAAAGCTCTCTTTAAAGCAAGACTGTTTTTGTAATTAACAATAAAATCGTCTTTAGTTGCAATTAAAAAAACAGGAGGCATATCGTAGGGAATTTGTAATTCTAAAGAAAATCGGTCAATGTCGTTTTTTGTGAATTTTCTTCCTAATAAATTTGTTCGAGAGCGTAAATGAGCCAAGCTATCTTGCATGCTTATAACAGGATATACGGCAACAATAAAATCGGGCTTTAAGCTGTGTGTATTGTTGATTCCTAAAGGTTTTAAAAAATCCTCTTTGTGAAATGCTCCTCCCATTGTTGCAAGGTGCCCTCCTGCCGAAAAACCCATGAGTCCAAGAGTTTCAATCGAAAAACTGTCTTTATTATTTTTTACATATTGTATGGCTCTTTGTAAATCTTGTATCATGGCGGGATGATGGTATCTATTAAATGCCACTCTATAGCGTAGAACAAAGGCGGTAATTCCTTGAGAATTGAGCCATTTTGCCACATCAAATCCTTCGTGTGATAATGCCAAATGATGATAACTTCCTCCCGGACATACAATTACTCCGACGCGAGTAGCAATTGAATCGGGAGCCGGAAATACATATAATCGTGTTGATTCGCCTTCCATTCCTTCCACTTCTTTCCACAAATGGATAGGCTTGGATTGAGTATATCCTATATCAATGAAAAAAAATAATAGAATAAAATTTAATATTCGCTTCATAAGTTTGATTTACAATAAGTTATTGCCAATTATTTCCTTTATTTCTTTTGTTGTTAATTGTTGGTAAGTCGGATTGGTAAATTGATTATTTTCGATATCGAAAATAACTTGAAAAAATTCCTCATCATAAAAAGAGAGTTTGGAATTAGTATCCGGATTACATTCTATATAAGTGATTTCTTGAGGTAAAAGGTTTTTAGCTTTGCAAATTTGCATTGCTAAAGAGGGTCCGTTATAAGTGATGGATGTGCCGGGATTATCTTGGTAGAGTTCCGTAACAATCACCACTTTTTTGTTTTTATGAGTGATGATTTTTAATCCACATTTTGAAGGGACATCCCATTGTCCTAAAAAATCGAATATTTCATCATAATATTTATCTGATACTTTCATAAAAAACAATTAAAATTAATTAGAAATTTTTCTCGTAACTTTTTTCCCAAAACTTTTTCCTATCAAACTTCTATCTCTTGGGCGATAGGTGCCGTCTTCCATTTCGCGTAACATAACTTTAGCGAAAAGCTTAAACATTTTTTCTTCTTGACTTTCATCTTGATAAAATGCTTTCCATGCGTATTCATAAAGTTCTTGTAGTCGTTGAGGAGTCATGTGTTTAGGTTGATAAACGACTTGTCCGGCATTATAATGATTCCAATCAAAATCGAAAATTCTACCTTGACGCAGTAAATCATCATAAGCTTTTGTATGAGGAAATGGAGTTAAAATCGTGAATTCGGCTAAGTCTAAATCTATTTCTAATAAGAAATCTATTAATTTCAAAATATCATCTTCTGTTTGATTATCAAGTCCGAGTAAAATTGTCCCTTCTACACCTATCCCATAATCATGGTAGCGTTTGATGCGTTCTTTGATGTAATCGGAAGTGTCGTAAACAGCTTGATATACATACCATCCTCCTGCTTGAGCTGCTAAATCCAATACTTTGGGATTGTCTTCGATGGTATGGCTAATCCATTTTTTCTTCAAAGGAATCATTTCTCTAAAAAGATCCATTTCCCATTGTGTATCTTGTGCCAATGAGTTGTCGACTATGAATAGACGATTGTTGTCGATCGCACTTAATTCTTCGATGGCTTTATCAATAGGACGAGGGCGAAACTTCCTTCCCCCAAGATAAGAAACCGCACAAGGATAACAACTAAATCGACAACCGCGCGAAGCATGAAACAAATCGACCATTTGCACTCCTTTATGATTGTATAAATGTTTTTTGTATAAATCTCTACGGGCTGTTCCTACTAAATTAATATCGGGAAGATTACCCATGAAATTATAGATTTTTTTTAATTTTTTGGCTTTAAAATCGTTAAAAACTTCTTCCATTCTTCCTTCCGATTCTCCTAAAAAAACACTGTCGGCATGTTCTATTGTTTCTTCGGCATGCAACATGGTAGAAATTCCTCCGAAAATTACTTTTTTACCTTGCTTACGAAAACAATCGGCAATTTCCCAACCACGTTTTACTTGTGTACTCAACATCATTGATATGCTAACTATATCGCAATCTTCGTTGAAATCAATTTCTTCTACATTTTCATCTGTAAAAGAAACATCCACATAATCGGGTAAAGAGGCGGCAAAAACAACCGGTCCATGAGGTGGTAAATTAAAAGTGGTTTGCCCCGGCAATTTCTTCCACTTAGGATAGATTAATTTTAATTTTACTTTTTCCATAAATTACCTTTGTCTTCTTATTATTTTTGGATTTATGCAAAAGTATAAAAAAAATCATTTTATATCCTGATTTTTTAACACTTATTTTTATGGATGCTGATTTATTTTATTAATTAAATAATTCATATCACCAATAAGTACCGATGTAGTTAAAATAGCATTTAACGGAACTCCTAAAATCCCGTGTAAATTAATGTTTTGTCCTGTTAGAAATAAATTGGTTATTTTTGTATGAGGAAAAATACGTGTTTTTATTAGATTATCGCAATTTTTTTGAAAACCATATAATCCTCCGTTTTTTGTTCGCAAATAATCGCGTATGCTAAGCGGAGAAGCACTGTAAACATTTTCTATGCTGTCGTTAAAATTAGGAAAAACTTCATTAACCAAGTTTAAAAGTTTTGTTTCTATTTGATTTTTAAAGACTTTGTAGTTATCCCCTCGCTTTTCTATATACGTGTTTTCCCATTGACTGAAGTCGTCGTATCTCATGATGCAGGTTATGATTCCTCTTTCGGCATACTGCTCATTTTCTGATGTAGGTAAGGTCATTAATACAAATCCCGGCGGATAATCATCCAAATTGTAATTGATAGCATCCCAGATTAAATCTCGATTTTTATAATAAAAATAGTTGTAATTCAGATAGGGAAATGTATTGGGTTTAAAATGTACATAAAGAATAAAAGCCGAATACGAAATTTCGAGATTTTGCAAGCGTGTTCTGTATGCTTTTTGAATTTTATTAGGGTCAATTAAATCCATTAGCAATGCAGGATGTATATTGGCAATATAATTATCGGCATAAAATTCTCTATTGTCTTTGGCTATTATTTTGGTGATTTTTTTATTTTCAATTTCAATTTTAGTAATTTCCGTGTTTAAAATAATTTTTCCTCCATGCGATTGTATCATATCTGCCATTGCATCTGCAACATGTTGTCCTCCTCCGATAAAACGTGCCGCTCCTTCTATATAAAATTTTGTGATAATTGCATGAATGTAAATAGGACTATTGTCTTTACTACCTCCGTACAATGTATTGTTCCATGCAAGAACATGTTGTAATTGTTCGTCTTTGATAAATTTTTTGATAAATGAATTTACAGAGATAAGAAATTCTTCATTCGTATACCAATCGGTTGAATCAATTCTTAAATTTAATAATGGAATACTATTGCATATTTCATAAATAGCATTTACATAGCATTGAATAGCGTGTGCCTCATGTGGAAATTGTTCGGACAATAGTTGAATAAAATTGTCTTTTCCTATGCCCATTTTTACTTTTAAGTTTTCAGAGCCTATGTGTAATAAATCAAAACAATCATTATCAAGAGGTTTTATTTTTATTTTATCGAATAAACCTAAATAAGAAAATATTTTTTTTAAAACACCCGTATCTTCAAAGCCGCTTATATAATGTATGCCCGACTCAAAATAAATTCCTTTGCGTTTAAAACAATGTAATCCTCCTCCGATTCTATCATGTTGTTCTATAATAGTTGGTCGGTAGCCTTCTTTGCACAATAAACATGCTGTCATTAATCCGCCGATACCGCCACCTATAATAATTATATCTTTTTGCATAAAAATATTTTTTACAAAAGTAACACTTATTATTTGTTTTAATATAAAATTAATGAAGTTTTTTTTACTTATGTTTCTAATAATAAAAAATTCATATACTTTTGTAAACAAATTTTAACAAAATATTTAAAAAAGGGAAAAATATGAAGGATGTTGATTTAAAAGAATTTACAAATATCGTTTTTAACAATAAACCTTTAGAAATTCAAGCGAGCGATAGAAAAAGGGTTGAAGAAAGTTATCAATTTTTAAAAAGTTTTTCTTTTGACAAGATTATTTATGGAATCAATACCGGTTTTGGTCCCATGGCTCAGTATAGGATTAATGATGAGGATTTAAAGTCGTTGCAATACAACATTATTCGTAGTCATTCGTCGGGAGCAGGCAATGCACTTCCGGAAATTTATGTGAAAGCGGCTATGCTTTGTCGGTATCAAACTTTTATAAAAGGAAAATCGGGAGTACATATTGATACGGTAACATTATTACAATCTTTTATTAACAGAGGCATTTATCCTTATATTCCCGAACATGGCGGAGTAGGTGCCAGTGGTGATTTGGTACAGTTGGCACATTTGGCACTTGCACTTATTGGTGAAGGAGAAGTTTTTTATAAAGGACAAAAACGTCCTACGGCAGAAGTGTTAAAAAAGGAAAATTTGCAAGCATTACAAGCTTTTATTCGTGAAGGATTGGCTCTCACGAATGGTACTTCCGTTATGACAGGAGTAGGACTTATAAACTTGATTTATGCTAAAAAACTATTGTCGTACGCTCTCATCGCCTCTGTGATGATAAACGAAATTGTAGCTTCTTACGATGATTTTATGTCAGAAACGCTCAATAATTTAAAATTACACAGCGGACAGCAAAAAGTAGCAGCAATCATGCGAAAATTATCGAACAAAAGTAAGTGTTTACGACAACGACAAAAAGAAATATATCGGAAAAATGACGAAAAAATATTTTCGCATAAAATACAACCTTATTATTCATTGCGCTGTGTTCCGCAAATATTAGGACCTATTTGGGATACAATTGAAAATGCCGAAAAAGTACTTATCAACGAATTTAATTCTGTTGACGATAATCCAATTGTTGACAAAGAAACGGCATCGGTTTACCATGGCGGTAACTTTCATGGCGATTATGTTTCATTTGAGATGGATAAATTGAAAATAGCCATTACAAAATTAACAATGTTGGTTGAGCGTCAAATGAATTATCTATTTCATGATAAAATTAATGGGATATTGCCTCCTTTTGTCAACTTAGGCAAATTGGGTTTGCAATACGGTTTGCAAGGAACACAATTTACGGCTACTTCTACAACGGCTGAATGTCAAACCTTATCATCGCCTATGTATTTGCATAGCATTCCAAACAACAATGATAATCAAGATATTGTAAGTATGGGAACCAATGCTGCATTGATTACAAAACATGTCATCGAAAATTCATTTCAAGTGTTATCCATCCATTTTATGGCATTGGTGCAAGCGATAGATTATCTGAAGATTGAAGGAAAAATAGCACCTCATTCACACGAAATGTATCAATCAATCAGATCATTAATTCCTGTTTTTATAGAAGACATGCCCAAATATAAGAATATTGAAGTTATCGGCGAATTTTTAAAATCGCATGAAATTAAAATGTAATTAATCATGAAATACGCATTAGTAACAGGAGGATCAAGAGGAATAGGCAAGGCTATTTGTCTGCAATTAGCAGAAGCCGGCTATCCGATAATCATCAATTACGTATCGAATAAAGATGCAGCATTAAAAACCAAACAAATGATAGAAGAAAAAGGAGGTACCGCCGAATTGCTTCCTTTTGATGTTGCCGATGGCAAGGCTGTTGATGATGCTATTATGTCTTGGAGCGAAGCACATCCCGACGATTATATTGCACTATTGATAAACAATGCGGGCATACGCATGGATACAATGATGGTATTCATGCAAAACGAGCAATGGAATGATGTAATTAATACCAATTTAAATGGATTTTTTTATATTACTCGCAGATTGTTAAAAGATATGCTGACAAAACGTTTTGGAAGAATTATCAACATAGTGTCGCTATCGGGAATTAAAGGACTTCCCGGTCAAACCAATTATTCGGCAGCTAAAGCAGCTATTATTGGAGCAACAAAAGCATTAGCCCAAGAAGTGGGAGCTCGAAAAGTTACCGTTAATGCTGTTGCCCCCGGTTTTATTACTACCGATATGACAAAAGATTTGGATGAAGCCGATCTTAAATCATTGATTCCTATGGGACGTTTTGGGAAACCGGAAGAAGTAGCCGCATTAGTCGGCTTTTTAGCTTCTGAAGAAGCGGCTTATATTACGGGAGAAGTCATCTCTATAAATGGAGGATTATATACATAAACTATTTTTATTTAAAATGATAGAAAGATGAAAAGAGTTGTTATTACAGGTATGGGAATTTACTCTTGTATAGGAAAAAATTTAGACGAAGTTGCCAAATCGTTATACGAAGGAAAATCGGGAATAGGAATTGACCCTTTGCGTATTGAATACGGCTATCGTTCCCCTTTGACAGGAATAGTCGAGCGTCCGGTGTTGAAAGGAATATTAGACAGACGCACACGTGTATGCTTAGCCGAAGAAGCAGAATATGCTTATATGGCGACGGTAGAAGCTCTTAAAAATGCAGGTGTTGATTTAGATTATTTAGAAAACAACGAAGTAGGCATTTTTTATGGGAATGATTCTTCTGCTCAAGCAGTCATTGAAGCACACGCTATTGTCATGGAGAAAAAAGACACCACCCTCATGGGGTCGGGAGCAATTTTTCAGTCAATGAATTCGACTATTACAATGAATCTTTCTACCATATTCAAGTTAAAAGGAATTAATATGACCATTAGTGCAGCTTGTGCCAGCGGGTCTCATTCGATAGGATTAGGGACACTTTTTATTCGTAATGGATTGCAAGATATGGTAATTTGTGGTGGTGGACAAGAAGTGAATTATTTATCAATGGGAAGTTTTGATGGCTTGAGTGTTTTCTCAATGAATACCGATGAACCGTCTAAAGCTTCGCGTCCTTTTGATGCCAATCGCGACGGATTAGTGCCAAGCGGAGGAGCTGCCACCTTGATTTTAGAAGAATATGAACATGCCGTTAAAAGAGGAGCACCTATTTTAGCCGAAATTATCGGATATGGATTTTCGTCAAATGGGAGCAATATATCGCAACCCAGCGATATAGGGTCAATGATAGCTATGGAAAAAGCATTGAAAGAAGCGGCACTTTCATCCAAAGATATAGACTATATTAATGCACATGCCACATCAACACCTCAAGGTGATAGCTTTGAAGCAATGGCAATTGATAAGTTGTTTAGTCCACATAAACCTCCGGTAAGTTCAACA
Source organism: Bacteroidales bacterium (assembly GCA_012519525.1). GTDB lineage: Bacteria > Bacteroidota > Bacteroidia > Bacteroidales > WCHB1-69 > UBA5266. The sequence goes on from JAAYQB010000146.1 coordinate 13,965, forward strand.
AAATCAATGACAGGACACGAATGTTGGATGGCAGGAGCAAGCGAAATCGTTTATTCTATGTTGATGATGCAGAACGATTTTATTGCCCCTAATATTAATTTTGAAAATCCCGACGAATTTTCAAAAAACATTAATATTATCAATAAAACGACACCTAAAAAAATTGATGTCTTTTTATCTAATTCTTTCGGATTTGGAGGAACAAATAGTGCTTTAATTGTAAAGAAATGTAAATGATTACATTGATAATTAGATTTCTATTTTTTATTTTCTAATTTTATTCAAAAACTTTTTGTTATTCTTCTATTTATTTGCTAAAATTATGTATTTTTGCAACTTTCCAATATGTTATTATAAATAAAGCGATAATGAAAAGAGAAGAAATTATTTCCATTATTAATGATTTTTTAATAAACGAAATAGAGATAGAAGAAGAATTAATCAATGATGATGCGTTATTAAAACAAGATTTAGATATAGATAGTCTTGATTTTGTGGATATTGTTGTCATCGTTGAACGTAATTTCGGCTTTAAAATTAAAGCGGAAGAAATGGGCAATATTAAAACTTTATCTGAATTTTACGACTATATCGAAAGCAAAGTTAATCAGCAATAAACAATGCAACCTCAAAAAAAAGAATGGGAAGGAACTACACAAGGCGGTCGTTATGGACAAGGTTTTTTATATTGGATTTTAGCCGTTGTTAAGGTTTCATTTTTATATCCTATTTTGTTTGGTGTTATTCCTTTTTATTTAATTTTTGGGCGTAAAAACTATAAGGCGATTTTTTCTTATTTTCGCCGTCAACATCATCTTTCCCGATGGAAGGCATTTTGGTCGACATACCGTAATCATTTGATTTTTGGAAAGGTAGTCTTAGATAAATTTGCATTACTTGCAGGCAATCATCAACAATTTTCAGTTGATGTAGAAAACAATGATTATTTTAATGCACTTGCAGAAAGCAATAAAGGATTTTTTATTGTCAGCGCACATGTGGGAAATTTTGAATTAATAGTGCATTGTTTTCAACAAAACAAAAAAAAAATCAATGGAATTATATTTGGAGGAGAAAGTGAAAATCTTCAGAAAAGACGTGTAAAAATCTTGCAAAACTTTAATGTAAATCTTATTCCTGTTAGTACAGACATGTCGCATTTGTTTGCAATTAAGAAAGCTATCGAAGAGGGTGAAATTGTAAGCATTCCTTGCGATAGACTATGGGGAAGTACAAAAAAATATACAGCCAATTTTTTAAATGGCGAAGCTCATTTTCCTATTGGGACATTTCGTTTTGCAGCTCAATTAGAAGCACCTGTGCTCACAATGTTTGTGATGAAAGAAAAAGGCTTGCATTATCGAGCTTATTTAAAGTCTTTAGAGCCACTTCAAAACGAAAAATCATCACAAAAACAAGCCGAACATTTAGCAAAACAATACATTGCTTTATTGGAAAATATAGTGCGTAAATATCCCGAACAATGGTTCAACTATTATGATTTTTGGAAATAAAATATTTACTATATAATTGATAAATATGAAATTAAAAAGTCCACAAAAAGAAATATACGGCAAAGAACGATTTACAGCTTTAGAGGCGCAACGTTTGGCACAAGAAATAGTTTTCGGACCTATCGTTTTTCAAGTCTCGCGTTTAATGGTTAAATTTGGAATTTTTCAATTACTCAATGACCATAAAAATGGACTAACAAAGGAAGAAATAAGTCGAAAAACCGCTATAAGCCTCTATGGAACACAAGTATTATTGGAGTCATCGCTTACGATAGGTACTGTTTTACTCAAAGACGGTAAATTCTTTTTGGCAAAAGCCGGTTGGTTTCTTATTAACGATGAAATGGCAAAAGTAAACATGGATTTTAATCATGATGTGAATTATTTGGGAATGTTTGATTTAGAAACTGCTATTCTCGAAGGGAAGCCCGAAGGTTTGAAAGTTTTTGGCAATTGGAAAACCATTTACGAGGGACTTTCTCAACTTCCGTCGCAAGTACAAAAAAGCTGGTTTGGATTTGATCACTTCTACTCTGACTGTTCGTTTCAGCAAGCATTGGAAATTATATTTAAACGACAAGTCGCAACTTTATTGGATGTGGGAGGCAATACCGGACGTTTTGCTGCGAAGTGCGTAGAATATGATAAAAATGTGAATGTTACCATTATGGACTTACCGCAACAATTGGAGATGATGCGACGACAAATAAGCAATAAATTCGGTGCGGAACGCATTCACGGACATGGTGGCAATCTGTTGGACGAAAATGTTCCTTTTCCAAAAGGTTTTGATGTAATATGGATGAGTCAGTTTTTGGATTGTTTTTCCGAAAAAGAAGTAACGAGTATTTTAGGTCGTGCGAAAGAGGCTATGCAAACCGATAGCCGATTGTATATTATGGAAACGTTTTGGGATCGTCAACGTTTTGAAACGGCATCTTATTGCTTGACTCAAATCAGTTTGTATTTTACAGCGATGGCGAACGGCAACAGTAAAATGTATTATGCAACCGATATGGAACGCTGTGTAAACGAAGCCGGATTATCCGTAGAAACTATCCACGACGGATTGGGATTAGGACATAGCATTATGGTGTGTAAAACAAAATAGTCTTTTATAAGTGAACAAGGCAATCAACGTGTAATGCATTGTAAATCAAAGTCTCCCCAACAACCCCTCCCAGCCTCCCCAAATGGGGAGGAGCATGATAGATAGATAGTTACAAAAAACCATTTTTTCTAAACACATAAACTTATTTTTATTTTGAAAACAACAATTATACACTTTTTGAGATACTACCGATTTAACCGCAAAGAACGCAAAGAAACTCTGCGACCTTTGGGAACTCTGCGGTAAAAAAATAAAAGAGAGGTAAATATTTATTTTTTATTGATTGAAACAAATAAAAGTATACTTTTGCAACGTTAAA
>JAAYQB010000147.1 GCA_012519525.1 Bacteroidales bacterium
ACTAAATAAATTAGTCGTTTAATCTATTCTGCCATAACTATTTTGCGAAACCTACGGTTTGTGCCAGCAAAACTTGTTGATGTTCCGGTAATTGCAATAATTTATGAAGTAAATCCTTATCGAAAGCACCTCTTGCCACAGTTGCCAATCCTTCTGAGGCACAATAAAGATAAATATTTTGCGAAATATACCCGCAATTTGTGTAGGAATAATGTGAACTTGCCGCTTTTTTCGTATCGCTAACAATCAGAATATTAACCGGTGCATCGGCTACATAATCTTGTATTCCCGCACTCTTTCTATAATCGCCTTCTTTTACTAAAATGAGCTTATGTTCTTTTGCATTGTAAAAATAGATACCCTTTTTTAAAATTACATAAAGCTCTAACTCTTGACAGTTTTTAGCTGTGGGAGCCGTTCGTTTGTCTTCTCTATTAAAGCCGTTGGCAGCCCATAATAAATCAGATAATTGCTGATTCGAAAGCTCTTTTTCTGAAAATGAGCGAGCTGATTTTCTTTCATTTAATACTTTCATCAAAGCTTGTCCGCCACTCTTATTGGGGGCAGGTAATTTAATTTCTTGTGCATTCATACTATATCCTAAACAGATTAAAAAAATAAATAAAAATTGTGTTCTCATATATTATATAATTTTTACGAAACTTTAAAAAAACGAGATGTTTAACCTATGAGCAAAAATACACAATATTCTGTAATAAAACAACACAAATATAGAAACAATCCGATAGCCAAAACTATATTATTAACGGAAAAAAGACACTTGCAAAAACATAAACGTTAATTAATCTTAGAAAAATTTTTTTTGTAATTATTTTTCAAATTTAAATTTTATAAGGGTGTAGATTCAAAATAAATTACTAAATTTGCAAAAAAAATAATTAATATTAAATTTATTACATTAAAACGTATTCAACTAAAGAAAAGTTAAATTTGGCAGGATTAAAAGTAGTGTATTAAAGTGTGGGAGAATCAAATAGTATCAACTAATCTTCCGGATTGTGGAAAATGCACGAACAATGGTTAATAAAATGTTATCGTATTTATATTTTGAAAACGGAGATTTAATATCCATTCAAAGTTAACAAAAAATGCTATGGAAAATTTTGAAGAATACTTACGACAAGGCGAACCAAACAAAGCTGAAAAAGCAAAGGTTTGGAAAACTGCTATCGGCTTACAGCAAGTTGATGGGCTGAAACCTTCTGAGTATCTTATTGACACAGCAAAGCAAAACATTGAGGGTTATATTACCATTGACGAAGTAAAATTACGTATAGACTCTTATTACGAGCAGCAAGCTGTAATAAATAACGAAAATCGCACTGAAGAAGCAGATAAAGTCTCTGCACGTATAGCCGAAATCTTAAGCGAAAACACCTTTGCATTTTCACCGGCAGAATATATTTCTATTCATCGTCGTTTGTTTCAAGGCATCTACAGCCATGCAGGAAAAATCAGAGACTACAATATCACTAAAAAAGAATGGGTGCTGAATGGAGAAACTGTTATCTATGCAAGTGCAGCAAGTTTAAAAGCTACCTTGGAATACGATTTTGAACAAGAAAAAAAATTTAAATACAAAGGTTTGTCCCAACAAGAAATTGTGGAGCATATTGCACACTTTGTATCCTACTTGTGGCAAATTCATGTTTTTGGCGAAGGAAACACACGCACTACCGCTCTTTTTCTGATAAAATATCTTCGCAAATTAGGATTTAATGAAGTGAATAACAACATATTTGCCGAACATTCACGGTATTTCCGAAATGCATTGGTACGAGCTAATTATGAAGATTTATCAAAAGGAATTTATAAAACAGAAAAATATCTTATCCGTTTTCTGTCGAATTTATTGCTAAAAGAAAATCATACACTCAACAATCGTGAACAGCACATTCATTACATAGACACTATAAATGACACTGTAAAATCGAAAATTGACACTGTAAACGACACTGTATTTAATTTGATAAAACAAAATAACCGTATAACGGCAACGGAAATTAGTGATACATTAAAAATAAGTTTAAGTACCTCAAAGCGAAGAATAAAAGCTTTAAAAGAACAGGGAAAAATAGAACGTGTTGGTAGCGATAAGAAAGGTTATTGGCGAGTGATTGAATAATGTACAATAATGTCAAAAAATGTTAATATCATGAATATTATTCAAAATAAATTACTAAATTTGCAAAAAATTTTAAATAAAACTAACGTTTAATAAACATTAAAAAAACACAAAATATGAAACGATTTACGATTTTACTTTTTTTAGGAACATTATTTTTGAATGCATTTTCACAAGATGATAATTTACAAGCAATATTTGACTCAATAATTGCAGAAGCGGATTTAATGTATAAATACGAAAAGACAGTTTGGAATTCAACGGATTTAGTAATAGCTGATAAAAATTTGAAAAATAATTATGGAGGTTACATTGTAAGGCATTCTGTTGATTCAATCTATGTAATCTATATTGATAAAAAACAAGAAAAAAGTATTGCCAGATTCACTTATACTTCTACCAATTTAAATTATCCCTGTTATATGAGTACGGTATCTTCTTCTTTGTCAGACGAAGAAAAAGAACTACTTACTATTAAAATTAAAATGCTTAATCAACTTTCGAATAAAAAATATGATATAAGAATACCGCAAGGATTTAGCCCAAATTTTATTTTAATTAAAGAAAACACAATGTTTAAACTCTATATGATAATGGGAACATCGGAACCCGGAGTGATACCTTTTGGAAATGATTATCTATTCACAGCAAATTCAAAAGGAAAAATTAAAAATTGGACCCAATTCCACTCTCGCATGATTCCGGTAATGGCAGAAGTCGATGGACAAAAAGTAAGTGAAGCAACTCATTCTCATTTGCGAACTACGCCGTATATTACTGCAACAGATATTTGTACTTTTAGACTTTATGCCCATTACACAGAGTTGGAAAAATTTTCGGTATATTCTCCTGCAATTGGAAAAACAATGACATATATTTTAGAAACAAATACAATTGAAATAGAGGAATAAAACATTTGCCGACACAAGCAAAATTAAAATTTCTCGGATATAACTAACTATATTTTTATTTTTTCAATTGCTCCAAGTGGATTCATGGCGTTGATAGGATAAATATAATCAAAATTTTTAATTTCGTCTTCTTTTATTGTAATCATAGTGATTTCATGCTGTAACAAACTTTGACTTAGCATTGTTCCAAAAAGTAGCGGGGTATTTGGCGAATATAATTTTCCGTTTTTTTCAAATATAAGATTGCTGAATACCGAATCGCTAACATTTTTGTTTTGAATTAAAATCGGTAAAGCATTTTTATCGGTTTCTTGATAAATAGTGTCAAAAAACTTTCTATCAGTACTTTTAAATGAATATGTGAAATCGTTTTCTATCTCAATTAATTTGTAAGTGTGAAATTTTGGTCTTGTATATGTTGCAAATTCTATTGATTGTCGGTGTGAATCATAGACAATTCTTATTTTGAAAAGTCCTTGTTGGGGAAATTTATTTTCAGAAATAATTTTTTCGAGAGAGAAGTTGGCAGGCATTTTAAAAATCCGTAAAAAAGTTTTATTTACTCTTTCCTGATGGTAGTTTAAGTTATGTACAACTCCATTTTCGAGGCGTATGCTTTCAATAAATTGGGACATAAATTTTGTTTTTTAATTCGCTAAATTCTTTTTCTGCATCGCTTAGTTCAGTAATTCCACCGCCACTTTTGTAAAAATACTTTTCACCATTTTTTTCAATAAATCTAATCATTACTCCGGAATCCAATCTTTCGCCGGTAAAAATTCCCATAACACCGCTATAAAAACCTCTGTCATAGCCTTCAATTTTATTAATTATTTCAATAGCTTCGTTTTTAGGAACACCGCAAATTGATGCAGCAGGAAGTATAGAGTTTAATAAATCGCCTAAATTATCTTGCCAATTCGGTTGTAGCTTTGCAC
>JAAYQB010000148.1 GCA_012519525.1 Bacteroidales bacterium
GCAAAGGCAAAGATATTGCCGCTGCCTGCGGACAGTTAGCAAATGAAAAACAAATTAATGACAAAATTTAACAAGCCTTGACAGCAGATTTAAAGATACTGATAAATTCAATAAATCTAAGTAAATAAAAGTGTAATTTTGCATTTTAACTTTAACACAATATAAACAATGACATTAGAAGAAAAAAAATATTATGCTTTAGGAGCTGCCATTGCAAGCAATTATGCTAATTTAGGATTAAAAATTGATACACAAGCATTTGCTAAAGGTTTTTCTGCCGTTATTAATCATGAAACTTTAGCTATTCCGCCTACGGAAATACAATCTATTTTAGAAAATTTACAAAAAGAAATTGATGATAATACAAAAAATACCGCTAATCAAGAAAAAGCAAAAGGAGAAGCTTTCTTAAAAGAAAACAAAACAAAAGAAGGCGTTATTGAAACAGCAAGCGGTTTACAATATAAAATTTTACGTCAAGGTGAAGGAAAAAAACCGAAAGCAAACAGTACCGTCGAAGTTCATTATCATGGTACTCTCTTAGACGGCACCGTTTTCGATTCGTCCGTATTGCGAAATAAAACTATAGAATTTCCATTAAATCAAGTGATTGCCGGTTGGACAGAAGGAGTACAACTGATGAGCGAAGGAGCTAAATTTGTTTTTTACATTCCTTCTCATCTCGCTTACGGCGATCAAGGAGCAGGAGAACAAATAAAAGGAGGAGCTACCTTAATTTTTGAAGTAGAATTAATAAAAGTAAAAAATTAATTGCATAAATGACAATTTAATCATTCAATTATGCCAATAAATGACTTAAAAAATTTATTTGAACAAACATTAAACCACACCCCTTTATCGGTTAACGAATTATCGGCTTCGGGTTCAAATCGACGATATTTTCGTATGCAAGGGAAAGCAATTTCCGTTATAGGAGCTTATAATAAAGACCTAAGAGAAAATGAAGCCTTTTTGGGATTTACCAAACATTTTTTATCGAAAGGAGTGAATGTTCCCGACATTATTGCCGAAGATTTATCGCGTAATATTTACATTTTAAGTGATTTAGGCGATGAAACTTTGTATAGTTATCGCTGTAAATTCAATGAATTTACCCCCGAATTAATTCAAATCTATAAAGATGTTTTAAAAAATTTATTATTTCTACAAACCGAAGGAGGAAAAGAATTGAATTATTCTTTAGCTTATCCTCGAGCAGCTTTCGACCATCAATCTATTTCTTGGGATTTAAACTATTTTAAATATTATTTCTTAAAATTAGCCGATATTCCTTTCGACGAACAATTGCTTGAAAACGATTTTACAACATTTACAAAATTCTTATTGGAAGCAGACGCTAATTTTTTCCTTTTCCGTGATTTTCAATCTCGAAACATAATGTTGCATCAAAATAAATTATTTTTCATTGATTATCAAGGAGGCAGAAAAGGAGCGCTTCCTTACGATGTCGCTTCACTGCTCTATGACGGCAAAGCAGCTATTCCGCCGTCGGTAAGAACCGAATTATTGGAATATTACATTGAAGAAATGAATGCTACTAATAGCTGGAACCCCGATTTATTTCGAAAATATTATTACGCCTTTGTTTTTGTTCGTATTATGCAAGCAATGGGTTCTTACGGATACAGAGGATTTTACGAACGCAAAGAACATTTTCTACAAAGCATTCCTTTTGCCTTGAAAAACCTTAAATGGCTGCTCGAAAATATTAATTTGCCGATTAATATTCCTACTCTATGGAAAGTTTTTGAACAACTGATACAATCAAAAAAATTAAATTCAATCAAACAAAATAAATTAACCGTCAGTATTGCAAGTTTTTCCTATAAAAAAGGATACCCTAAAGACAATAGCAGCAATGGCGGAGGTTTTGTTTTCGATTGTCGTTGTTTGCCTAATCCCGGACGCTATGAGGCGTATAAACACTTAACAGGTTTGGATAAAGAAGTTATTGCTTTTTTAGAAAAAGAAAAAGAAGTCATTCTCTTTTTCGAACACATTACATCTGTCATTAATATGTCGGTATCCAATTACTTAGAAAGAGACTTTACAAATCTTGCTATTAATTTTGGTTGTACGGGCGGACAGCATCGTTCGGTTTATTTTGCCGAAAAATTAGCTAATTATCTGAAAAACAAATATTCTATAAAAATTATTGTAACGCACACGGCAGAAAATAATTGGGAAAAATAATTGTAAAAGCCCATTTAGTATATCAGTTTTAATGTGAAAAATTCAATGATTGATTTAAAAAAGTGGCTTCCTATTAATAAAAAAGAATTAAAAATTCGTAATTGGGAAGAAGTTGATGTCATTATAATCAGTGGAGATGCTTATGTTGACCATCCTTCTTTTGGTCATGCATTAATAGGTCGATTAATTGAAAACGAAGGATTTAAGGTAGCTATCTTGGCTCAACCTAATTGGAGAGACGATTTGCGCGATTTCAAAAAATTAGGTAAACCGAGATTGTTTTTCGGAATTACCTCAGGAGCAATGGATTCTATGGTTAATCATTATACTGCGTTTAAACGTTTACGTTCCGACGATGCTTATACCGCAGGCAATGTATCCGGATTTCGTCCCGATTATGCCGCTACAATATATAGTCAAATCGTAAAACGTCTTTTTCCCGATTCATTGGTAATTTTAGGAGGTGTAGAGGCTTCGCTTAGGCGGTTTACTCATTACGATTATTGGTCTAATTCTTTATTACCGCCCATTCTTGCTGAAAGTAAAGCCGATTTATTGGTCTATGGAATGGGAGAAAAACCAATTTTAGAAATTTTAAACGTTTTTAAAAATAAACCGAATCCTAACATTAACGATTTTAAAGATGTTCCTCAAATTTGTTATTTATCAAATAATTCGCACGAAGAAGGTTTATTATTGCATTCACATGAAGATTGTTTACAATCGAAAGAAAATTTTGCCGAAAATTTTAAAATCATAGAAACAGAATCCAATAAAATAAATGCAAAAAAAATAATACAAGCTATCAATAATCAATTCCTTATCGTTAATCCACCCGCAGCATTAATGACTTCTTCGGAATTAGATGCTGTTTATGATTTACCTTTTACACGATTGCCGCATCCTAGCTATTCAAAAAGAGGGGAAATCCCTGCTTTTACGATGATTAATTGTTCGGTAAATATTCACAGAGGATGTTTTGGCGGTTGTAGTTTTTGTAGTATTTCAATGCATCAAGGAAAATTTATAACTAATCGTTCCGAAAAATCAATATTAAAAGAAGTTGAAAAAATAAGTAAAATGCCTTATTTCAAAGGATTTATTACGGATTTAGGCGGACCTTCGGCTAATATGTATCGTATGCAAGGGATTCAAACAGATATTTGTCGGAAATGCAGTCGTCCGTCTTGTATTTATCCTTCTATTTGTTCCAATCTTAATTTTAATCATCAACCTCTATTGTCGTTGTATCGCAAAGCAAAACAAATCAATGCTATTAAAAAAATTACGATTGGCAGCGGTATCCGCTACGATATGTTGCAATTCAAACAGAAAGACAAAACGTATCATCTCGAAGAATATACGAAAGAATTAATTTGTAACCATGTTTCAGGAAGATTAAAAGTAGCACCAGAACATACTGAAAATCACGTATTAAAATTAGTTCGCAAACCTTCCTATACTAATTTTTTAGCATTTAAAAAAACATTCGATACCATTAATGAAACATATCAACTCAAACAACAATTGATTCCTTATTTTATATCCAGTCTTCCGGGTTGTAATTTAAACGATATGAAGGCACTTTCGTTAAAAATAAAAAATCTTAATTATCATCTTGAACAAGTACAAGATTTTACCCCTACACCTATGACTTTATCTTCTGTTATTTTTTACACCGGAATTAATCCCTATACAAAAGAAAAAGTCTTTTGCGAAACCAATATTCAAAAGAAAAGAGAACAAAATTCGTTTTTCTTTAAAAAATCAAAAAAATAAGTTTATGAGTTTAATCAAAATAATAATTCCATTATGAACGTTAGATTTAATTTAATAATCAATTTTTTATTTATCAAAAATATGAAACCATCAACTTTCACAATTTATTCTCTTATTTTAATTTTAAATATTTCATTTTCAATTGATTTATTTGCAAATTCAACAAATAATACGGATAGTCCACCTGTAATTATTTACAAAACGAAAAAAAATTACAACAAAAATGTAGCCATCACTCTTTCAGCCGATAAATCTACCATTGTTTCTTATCCTGATCCAAGAGATGTGGGTGAAAATGGAAACTATTGTTATCCGACACGTTTAAAAAGAGGCTATTTGTTAGATAATCGAGGAATTGACCAAAATGTCGTTTTTTTATCCATAACTTATGAAGAATATGCAAAACTGAAAAAACCTCTTTCCATAGAAGAAATGCAAAAAATAATTATTGATAAAAATCCTATAAAAAAAATGTATCGATGTGGAAATCAATATGATTATAAAAATATAATAGAAGAATTAAATAAAATAATTACTAAAAAAAGATGTAAAACGTGTACAAGAATTAAATAATTCTTTTTGTTAAAACTTATCAACATTCAATGGGAATATTTATGTTAATAAGATTGTATAAATTGTTGATAAATTTTCTTTTTTAAATATTCAATCATTTATTAAAATTTATCAACAAAAAAACATCTAAAAACTATCATTTTGTCAATAAATAATAACTTATAATATTTTGTATAACAATAAATTAAATAAAATAAAAAAAGTTTTCAACTATACTAACAAGCTATATCATTACCACCATATTTTATTTATAAAATATATAATTTAATATTAATGATAATAAATCTTAATAAATATTTATTACTTTTGTAGCTCTGAAAATATATATATGAATATCGAAGAAAAAATAAAAAAGATAAAGAAAGATAAAAATGCTATTGTATTAACGCATTTTTATGCCAAACCAGAAGTACAAAATATAGCTGATTATTTGGGAGATAGTTTAGCATTATCTCAATATGCTCAAAAAACAACTGCCGATATTATTGTATTTGCAGGTGTTTATTTTATGGCAGAAACGGCAAAAATATTAAATCCGACAAAAAAAGTATATATACCTGATAGAGAGTCTTTATGTTCATTAGCTGACTCATGTCCGGCTGACGAGTTTGCTGAGTTTAAACAAAAATATCCGGAACATATTGTTATTTCTTATATTAATTCTACTGCTGAAATCAAAATGTTATCGGACATTATTTGTACTTCAAGCAATGCAAAAAAAATAATTAGTAGTTTGGATAAAAATCAAAAAATAATTTTTGCACCCGATAGAAATTTAGGCAATTATTTAAACAAAGAATTGAATCGAAATATGATATTATGGGATGGTGCTTGCCATGTACATGATAATTTGAAAGTTGAACACTTAGTTGAATTAAAAAAACAATATCCATCGGCTAAAGTTATTGCACATCCCGAGTGTAGACAATTTATTTTAGAATTGGCTGATTTTATTGGTTCTACAACAGCTTTAATAAATTATGTAGAAAAATCGTTAGATGATACATTTATTGTAGCTACGGAAACGGGAATTTTACATTCTATGCGTAAAGTAGCCCCTAATAAGAAAATTGTAATTTTAGGAAGTGAGGAAAATTCTGAATGTAATGATTGTAAATATATGAAATTAAATACATTAGAAAAAATATACGATTGTCTTAATCAAGGGAAAAATGAAATAGTTTTAGATGAAAAAACAATAGAAAAAGCAAAATTACCAATTTTAAGAATGTTAGAATTATCATAATAAATTTAAAATTTCAATTATTTTATGGGAAGAGCATTTGAATATAGAAAAGCAAGGAAATTTAAAAGATGGGGAAATATGTCGCGTGTTTTTACGCGAATAGGCAAAGAAATTACAATGGCAGCAAAAGCCGGTGGAGGTGATCCGGAAACAAATCCGCGTTTGCGATTATTAATACAGAATGCTCGTTCGGAAAATATGCCGAAAGAAAATGTTGAAAGAGCAATTAAAAGAGCATTTGAAAAAGATTTAAGTGATTATAAAGAAATTGTTTATGAAGGATACGCACCTCATGGAATAGCTTTAGTTATTGAGACAGCTACCGATAATAATCAACGTACAGTTGCTAATATTCGTTCTTATTTTAATAAATACGGGGGTTCATTAGGCACACAAGGAATGCTTGATTTTATGTTCGATAGGAAATGCAGCTTTCATGTTGTAAATAGAGAAGATATAGATATGGAAACGATGGAATTAGAGCTTATTGATTATGGTTTGGAAGAGATTTTTAGGGAAGATGAAAAAATCATTATTTTTGGGGAATTTCAAAGTTTTGGTCCTATTCAAAAATATTTAGAAGAAAATAACTATGAAATTGAGTCTTTTCAATTTGAACGTATTCCTAATGATGTAAAAGAACTTAACGAAGAACAACGATTAGAAGTCGAAAAATTAATAGATAAAATAGAAGAAGATGAAGATGTTACCAATATATTTCATAATATGAAATAGGTAATTATTGTTCTGTTATTTTATTTTTTAAGTAAGTAACTAATATTTTATCAATTCGTGCGCCGTCCATCTTCATGATTTCAAATTCAAAATTTCTCCAATTAATTTTTTCTCCTACTTCAGGAATATATTCGGTTAACTCTAAAATAAGTCCGCTTAATGTATTATAATCATTATCGGGAAAAAGTTCTTCTATTTCAAAATAAGATAGGAAATCGTAAAAAGGAAACTGTCCGTCGGCAATCCAAGTATTGTCACTTTGTTGAATTATAGTTTCTTCATTTTCATGTAGATGACTAATTTTTCCAACCAAAGCCTCCATAATATCTACTGCTGTTATCATCCCTTGTAAATAACCAAATTCATCAATAACAAAAGCATAATATATTTTTGTTTCTTTAAACAATTTCAAGACGTTATAAGCACTTGTTGTTTCAGGAATATATTGTGGTTGATGAATATATTTTTGAATATCAAAATTTTTTTCAAAAGGACAGGTAAATAAATCGCGTAAATAAACAACTCCTAATAATTTATCCAAATTTCCATCAATAACAGGATAATAACTGTGCATATAATTGTATATAATATGATGAATTTTTTCCGTATCATCATTTATATCTATACAAATCAATTCATTACGATAAGTCATTAAAGATTCTACATCTCTGTCTCCTAAATCGAAAACACGTTCAACAATGTCTTGTTCCACTTCTTGTATTTCTCCTTCGGATGCACCTTGTTCAATAGCAGCTAAAATTTCTTCTTCTGTTATTTTGTTACTGTCAGAAGAGTGAATATGAAAAATTTTAGCTATTAAATCAATGGTTTTGGTAAATATCCAAGTAAAAGGACTACATAGTTTCATAAAAAAAGACATGAAACCACTTATGCGTTGAATTATTTTTTCCGGAAAGACAATTCCTAATTTTTTAGGAATTAATTCGCCTATTACAATTGTAAAATAAGTAATAACAATAACAACAACTATCTTAGCGATAGCTCCTGCATAAGGAACCAATGCCGGAAAATTAATGAGCCATTTTTGTAGCGTTTGTGTAATAGTGGCACCGCTATACACACCTGTAAGAATTCCTATAAAAGTAATTCCTATTTGAATAGTAGATAAATATTTATCCGATTTACTTATTAGTGATAAAGCTTTAATAGCACCTTTTTTCCCTTGTTTTGCATTAATTTCTAATTTTGGTTTACGTGAAGATATCAATGCAAATTCAGACATGGATAATAAACCATTAAATAGAATTAATACAATTATAATTAAAATCTCCATGAATAAAAGATAATAGTTTATAAAATTATAAAATAAAATGATTTTTTACTAAAAATGAGAGGATTATAATAATCGTTATCGTCCATTTACAATTAAAATATTTTTTTGCAAAATTAGTATAATTTTACATTCATTTTCACTTTTAGTAGTAAATATCAAAAATTTAAAGATAATTGTTTTGAATATAAATTAAAACTTTTTCGATGATATTCTGTAATTCCATGATTTAAAATAGCTTGTCTATGTTGTAAACTGGGATATCCTTTGTTTTTATCCCATTTATAATGAGGATATTTTTCATTTAATAGAATCATATATTCATCACGATAGACTTTAGCTAAGATAGAAGCGGCAGCAATAGATAAAAAAGTAGCATCTCCTTTTACAATACAAGTAAAAGGAATATGGGTATCGGTATGAAATCGATTACCGTCAATTAATAAAAAATCAGGTTGAATACTTAAATTTTTTATAGCCATATTCATTGCTTTAATAGATGCTTGTAAAATGTTAATAGTATCAATTTCAGCGGGTTCAATTTTTGCAATAGCAAAATCAAGAGCATCGGTTTCAATTATTTTTTTTAATTCATAACGTTTTTTTTCCGAAAGCTGTTTTGAGTCATTGATTAGATTATTTGTATAATCATTAGGAAAAATCACCGAAGCAGCAAAAACAGGACCGGCTAAACATCCTCTTCCTGCTTCATCGCAGCCGGCTTCTATTTGATTAGGGTAATAAAATGATTTAAGCATAAAGAAAATGAAAATAATCGGCTAAAAGAGCTAAAAGAAAAATTAAAATTAAAATATTATATATCAATCTTTTTTTGATAAAAGATTCGTAAATGCCAACCATTGTTGATAGTATAGTAATAAAAATTGTCGAGCCTAAAAAACAACAATTAGAAAAAATATAACTAAAAATGATACTGAAAACCGAATATAGTAGTATGAAATAGTATTTTTTACGAATAAAAATACTCATTGTATTTGATTTTACTAAAAGTAAATAGAAAAAAATCAGATAAAATAATAAAAGACAAGAATAAATAATTATTTGAAAATAATTAGTAAAATCAATGGAAAAAGGAGCAATTGTAAATTGATTTGAATAAAAAGATAATAAAAAAGAATAATTTTCATAATCGGCTAAATATAAGGCACTAAAAAAATAAATATAAGATAATAATAAACCCAAAAAAGGAATAACATAAGTTCGCCAAGTAGAAACGCCATTTAGTATAAAAACAAAATATATTAATAAAAAGAAAAAAACAAATGGAGCATAAAGTAACATAATGGAACCACAAAAAAAGCCAAAAACTAATCCGTTTTTTTGATTATAGTTTTTATCACTAATTGAAAAAAGCGGAGGAATTAGAAAAATAAGAATAATACTATTAATCAGAAAAGGAATAAACAATGAAGTTTGAAGTATAAATAATCCAAATAATAAAAAGAAAAAAGAAGGATAGTATTTATGTAATTCGATTAATTTATGTTTTCTCAGAATATAAGTAAGCAATATGGCATTAAAAATATACAAAAGGAAAGTGGCAATTTTAAATATAAAAAAATGATTATCAACTAATTGATAAAAATAAGGAACTAAAGTCAAAAGAGGGCAATGAATAATATTAATATCTTTTTCTTCTGCTATCAATTTGAAAAAAGCAAGAATAGATAATACAATTATATACAATAATTGTAGAAATGTTTTTCGAGAGGCGTTTTTTAATAGCATATTATCCGTTAATTAATTGGACATTATTTTCATTGATAATTATTTCGGTATCTGTACCTAAAAGCAAAGCTTTATTGAGTTGTATATGTCCTGCGGGAAAGCCAAAGCAGATAGGATAATCAAAGTCTTTAGTATGTTCCAAAATTATCTCTTCGGCTTGTAAGCCATAAGGAATAATGTTATCATTCATTTTTGACATACCACCCACAATTAGTGCTTTTAAATGCGATAATTTATTGCTACGTTTCAGATTTAACATCATACGGTCAATATGATATAAATATTCATCAACATCTTCAATAAATAGAATTTTATTTTTGGTATCACTATCAGAAACGGAATTATTAATAGCATAAAGAATTGATAAATTTCCTCCACATAATTTTCCTTTGGCAGAACCCGATTTATTTAAAGGATGGGGATTAATAGTATAATGAAGTTTTCCATTAAAAAGAGCGTTCATCATACTTGTAATAGATTCATTATCAATTTCCATATTTGCCATATCAATCGGCATGGCACAATGCAAACTTGGAAATCCTAATTGTTGGAGGTGTGCATGAACGACAGTTGTGTCGCTATAACCACATATCCATTTAGGATTTTTTTTGAAAGAAGTAAAATTGAGATTATCAATAATTCTTAAATTTCCGTAACCACCTCTGGCACAAAAAATAGCTTTGACATTCGGATTATCCAATGCTTCTTGAAAATCAGCGGTTCTTTCTTCATCCGTTCCTGCAAACTGATGGAATTCATTAAAAATATTATTTCCTAAAATAACATTTAAATCATAATGTTTAAAAAATAATAAACTTGATTCTAATTCTTTATATGAAATTTTGCGAGCAGGAGCAATTATTTTTATCGTATCTCCTTGTTTTAATGTTGGTATTTTCATTATAATAATTATAATTAACAAATGCAAAATTACTACTTTTCATTGTCTTTTAAAAAAAAATTAAGCTTTTTTTAAAAAATGCTTGTTTATATATTTTTTTTAATTACTTTTGTATGTCAAATTCAATTTAAAAACAATTAAAATTATTTATCATGTCAGGAATTAATAAAGTTATTTTAGTCGGACATTTAGGAAGAGATCCGGAAGTAAAAACCATTGATAATGGTGCAAAAGTTGCCAGATTTTCATTAGCAACAACAGAATTTTATCGCGATAAAAACGGAGAAAGAAAAGAGATAACAGAATGGCATAATGTTACATGTTGGAGAAATTTAGCCGAAATAGCGGAAAAGTATCTTACCAAAGGAAAACAAATTTATGTCGAAGGAAAAATACGTTCTCGTTCATGGGAAGATGGTGGAGTAAAAAAATATGCAACTGATATTGTTGCTGATAGTTTTACGATGTTAGGCTCTAAATCGGATGCTACAGACAAATATGTTTCCAATGAAACAGAAGAAGGTACGATGGAAGAACCTCCATTTATGAAGGAGGATAGTGATGATTTGCCGTTTTAATCAATAAAATAGATGAATATATCGCCTGTTGTATTTGACTTTTTATCACTATTAGAGCAAAATAATCAACGGGAATGGTTTGCAAAAAATCGTCATCTATACGAGGAATCTTTATCTATAATTACTTCATTTGCTGATGAATTAATTAAAAAGATTGCTGAGTTTGATAATTCTATAGCATTAGAATCGTCAAAAACATCTATTTTTAGAATTTATAGAGATATTCGGTTTTCTCCTAATAAATTGCCGTATAAACACTTTTTTGGAATTTATATTGCAAAAGGAGGAAAGTCGAGCAAGTATGCCGGATATTATCTTCATATACAGAACAATAAATCTGAAATAGCGGGAGGCTTATGGTGCCCCGAAAAAGAAGTATTGTCAAAAATAAGAGAAGATATTTATTATAATCCGGAAGAAATATTGTCAATATTAAATCAAAAACCGATAAAAAAAGAGTTTACGGAAACAGGCTCTGAATATAAGTTAAAAAATCCTCCGAGAGGTTATCCTAGTGATTTTGAACATATAGATTTGTTGAAAAATAAACATTTTATGTTAGGGAAATATTTTACAAATGCTGAAGTATTAAATAAAAATTTTATGAATAGGCTTGTTGAATTATACCGTTTTCTTTATCCTTATAATAAATATTTAAATTCTGTAATAGAGTACGAAAATGAATGAAGCACATTTGATTGAGACAGCGTGGAAAAATAGAGAACTATTAAAAGACGATAACATTATCCAAATAATTCATAATACCATTAACCGATTGGATAAAGGGGAAATAAGAGTAGCGGAAAAAAATAAAGGAGAATGGGTTGTAAATGAATGGATTAAAAAGGCAATTTTACTTTATTTTATTATTCAAGAAACGCAAACAATTGAAATAGGACCGTTTGAATTTAACGATAAAATAACATTAAAAAAAGATTTTAAAGCACAAGGAGTAAGGGTTGTTCCACATGCAATTGCTCGTTATGGTTCTTATTTGTCGCAAGGAGTTGTGTTGATGCCGTCTTATATAAATATAGGAGCTTATGTAGGGAAAAATACTATGATAGATACTTGGGCAACGGTAGGTTCTTGTGCTCAAATAGGCGATAATGTGCATATTAGTGGGGGAGTGGGTATAGGAGGAGTTTTGGAACCCGTACAAGCTTCGCCGGTAATAATAGAAGATAATTGTTTTATAGGTTCAAGGTGTATAGTCGTTGAAGGAGTAAAAGTTGAAAAAGAAGCCGTATTGGGAGCGAATGTAGTATTAACTCAATCGACAAAAATAATAGATGTCAGCCAAAAAGAAGCAAAAGAATACAAAGGAATTATTCCAGCAAGCTCGGTTGTTATTCCGGGAACCTATAATAAATCGTTTCCTGCAGGAAATTATTCCGTATCATGTGCTTTGATTATAGGAAAAAGAAAGCAATCTACCGACAAGAAAACAACTTTAAATCAAGCACTAAGAGAATATGACCTCTCAATATAAAAATTATGAATAAGTTTGTTATAGCTATTAAATATTTTTGTACTTTTGTAAAAATTAAAAGTTTATTCAATTATAATTAAAATCATAAAAAAATGAAAAAATTAATTTTATTCTTTTTTGCATTAGCAGTTATTCAATTAAATGCGCAAGTAGTTTTAACCGAAAGTTTTGATGATAATCCTCTTCCTTCGGGTAGTGGACAAGATAATCCGGAAGGATGGGTGACAAAATCAGAGAAAATCCCTAAATCATTATGGAGAATTAAAACCAGTTTTCCTGATGGTAGTACGGCAATAGTACCTATTGATAGAAAATATTTAGTTGGTTTTGAAGTAGCGTCAGGAGGTCCTTATGAAGAATGGTTAATATCAAAAGAAATTACTTTATTAAATACCACAAGAACAAATATTGTATCTTTTTACTCTTATCATGTTTCAGATGGTTCTCATTCGGTGCGAATTACTGATAATGATGGATCAACATGGAAAACAATTTGGACAGATACTGATACC
Organism: Bacteroidales bacterium; assembly: GCA_012519525.1. Taxonomy (GTDB): domain Bacteria; phylum Bacteroidota; class Bacteroidia; order Bacteroidales; family WCHB1-69; genus UBA5266. The sequence goes on from JAAYQB010000148.1 coordinate 13,071, forward strand.
CCAGAATATCCGGACAAATGTCTTGATAGTACAACTATTGATGTTGCAATTCCCGATACATATAAAGGGAAAAAAGTTAAATTAGCTTGGGTATTTGAAGCTGCAACATGTACTTCGCCTTGGGCATTTGATTATATTGTTGTAGAAGCAGTTATCAGTGGAGTAGATGTGATGCCTAAAGAATTTGTATCTCCTCTTCAACATGTTGATACGGTTAATTCCTATCTTATTAATAAAGATATTCCGGTTTCCATTAAAATTATTAATAACGGAAGAACCGACGCTGAAAATATTCCCGTATCTTATATCCTAAATGGAGGGACTCCTGTAAACGAGACAGTTCCTTTAATTAAACCAAAAGAAACACTGACTTATACTTTTTTACAAAAAATTAATATTTCAAAACAAGCTATTAATACATTGATTGTTAAAACAAATGCTGCCGGAGATGAACTTCCGGAAAATAATAATACTTCAGAGCTAACATTTTGGACGGTAGATGATAGTACATTTGTTATTTATGATTTCGAAGAGCCTGATTTATTAGATTCGGCAGTATGGGCAGAATCACAATATACTTTATATAATTTTGATGGACAAGAGCCCGGAGTTCAAGTTTATGAAAATATTTTTGGCTCTTTTCCATGGCGTGTAGGAGTAGGAGGAGGTACAATCTATCCTTTGGTATGGGGGAACTATGCTGTATTTTCTTATTCAAATTTTCTTTCTTTTTCTACTCCTGCCGATAGATGGCTAATATTACCTCGATGTCGTATCGATAATACGGCAGAGCCCGTATTTTTACAATGGAATGCAGCTTCTTGTTATCAAAAGAATTATGATGCTCTAGAATTTGAATCGTATGAAGTATTAATTTCTGATAAATCATTAGAAACAACGGATTTTGTAAAAATACATGAAGTGGCATCTGAAAAGTTCTTCAATCCAAATGAACCTTATAGACCATATAATAGAAGTGTTGATATTTCGGCATATAAAGGGAAAGAGGTACATATTGCATTTCGTTTAACTACAAGTGGTACAGCAACAAGAGGAATGTTTGTTTTAGATAATATAACTGTATTTGGAAGTGCTTTTATATATACGAATATAAATGATTTAAAAAATGAAAGCAATGTAGCTCTATATCCAAATCCGGTAAGCGATAATTTAATTGTTAAATACAATGAAATTATCAAAAAAATAGAAATATATAATTTAATAGGACAAAAAATAGAAACAATAGAAAAATGTGAAACGGAAATAAATGTAGATGTTTCAAATTATAATAATGGATTGTATATTTTAAAAATAAAAACATTAAAAGGAGAGATTTCGAAGAAAGTTAATATTGTTAGATAAAACAAAAATAAATAAAATAGAAAAGGATTGCAAAAGCAGTCCTTTTTTTGTTTATACTTATAATCATTTCATTTTTAGTGAGATATAAAATCTTTTAAATAACGAATGATTTCTTTAAAAATGATATAAAGTATCATTCATATTAAAAGTGCCTAAAAACGGCTAAAATGCATTTTCTTTTATTTGGTAAAAGGAAATAAAAACAATAGTTTTATTATAACCTATTGAAAATCAGAATAAAGCACAGATGTTTCATGTGAAACATTTTAGCGACCTAACAGTATTAATAAAACGGAAATATCGGAAGGAGAAATTCCGCTTATGCGAGAGGCTTGTCCCAATGTTGTAGGTTTTATTTTGCTCAATTTTTGACGTGCTTCGGTGGATAAAGATAAAACTTTACCATAATCAAAATTGGGGTCTAATTTAATTTTTTCCAATTGAGTTATTCTAGTAGCAAGTTCATTTTCTTTGATTATATAATTTTCATATTTAATTAATATTTCAACTTCTTCAATAATTTCGTGATTGAAAGAATGATTACTCATATAATCTTTTAACTTAACGGAAGAAGAAATAAGGTCATTTAAAGAAATTTGAGGACGAAGAAGTAAGCGAGAAAATTTTATTTTTTGCGAAATTTCAGAAGATTTTTTTGCTTTTAATAGCGGATTTATTTCTTTCGGTTCTATAGAGTATTTTTTAAGATATGAAATTAAAGAGTTGATTTTCTCTTTTTTTATTAGAAAATTTTGATAACGTTCTTCAGAAATCAAGCCTATTTGATAGCCTAATGGTGTTAAGCGTATATCCGCATTATCTTGACGTAAAAGCACACGATGTTCCGCTCTTGAAGTAAACATACGATACGGTTCATCAACACCTTTTGTGATTAAATCGTCAATTAAAACGCCAATATAAGAAGATTCTCTGCTTAATACAATCGGTTCTAAATTATTTATTTTTCTATGAGCATTAATGCCAGCCATTAAACCCTGACAAGCAGCTTCTTCGTATCCGGTTGTACCATTAATTTGTCCGGCAAAATAAAGAAAATTTATTTGTTTTGTTTCGAGACTAGCATAAAGTTGAGTAGGGGAAAAATAATCATATTCTATAGCATAACCGGGTTTTAAAATTTTAGCATTTTCCAATCCCGGAATAAGATGTAAAGCTTCTACTTGAATCTCTTCCGGAAGAGAAGAAGAAAAACCGTTTAAATAATATTCTATTCCATTTTCGCTTTCAGGTTCTAAAAAAATCTGATGAGAATCTTTTCCTGCAAAACGATCTATTTTATCTTCAATAGAAGGGCAATAACGAGGTCCAACTCCTTGAATTCTACCTTGAAACATTGGAGATTTATCAAATCCCTTTCTTAAAATAGCATGAACTTTGGGATTAGTGTAAGTTATCCAGCAGCTTTTTTGTGATAATTTAGGACTTATCTTTAAAAAAGAAAAACCTGTAATATCTTCTTCTCCTTTTTGTTCTTCAAGTTTTGAAAAATTAATAGTTCTACTGTCAACTCGAGCGGGAGTGCCTGTTTTTAAGCGTAAACTTTTGAATCCGAGAGAATTTAAATTTTCTGTTAATCCTTTAACAGCATCTTCGCCTAAGCGTCCTCCAATGAAATTTCGCTCACCAATATGTATAACTCCATTTAAAAAAGTTCCATTTGTCAGAATAGTAGCTTTAGCATAAAACTCTGCTCCTAATTTAGTGCGAACACCTATTACTGAATTGTTTTCAGTGATTATTTCAATTACAGTATCTTCTCGTATGTCTAAATTTTTAGTCGATTCTAAAATATGTTTCCATTCAAATGAATATTTATATTTATCATTTTGTGTACGAGGACTCCACATAGCAGGACCTTTCGAACGGTTCAACATTCTAAATTGAATCATTGTTTTATCCGCAACAATAGCCGTATAACCTCCTAAGGCATCAATTTCTCTTACTATCTGTCCTTTGGCAATTCCGCCAATAGCCGGATTGCATGATAAAAAAGCAATGGTATTAATATTCATTGTTAGTAGAAGAGTACGAGAGCCTAAATTAGCAGCTGCCATAGCCGCTTCGCAACCCGCATGACCTGCTCCTACAACAATAATGTCATATAATTCACTATATTTTATATAATTCATAAAAAAGTTTCACATGAAACATAAAATGTAAGTGTTTTATGCTGAGGATTTAACATACTTATTTATGTAGTAATCTTCTTTTTCTCTCATTGTTTTTATTTCGGTGCTACTTTTATCTTTATATCCACATAAATGTAAAATTCCGTGAATTATAACGCGTAAAAGTTCATTATGAAAAGTAGTTTTATAAGTTTTAGCGTTGTCTTTAACTCTCTCTATACTTATCATTATATCGCCGGAAATAATAGTATCTTCCGTATAATCAAATGTAATTATATCTGTTAAGTAATTGGAATTAAGATATTTCATGTTAATATCTACTAAAAAATCATCCGAACAAAATATATATGAAATAACACCCGGAGTTTTTTCTTCTTCTAAAATAACGGAAATAATCCATTCTTTTAATCTTTTTTTTTGTTTTAAAAGGAATGAAATGTCGTTATTGATAAAGCTAATATTAGATTTCATATATTCATGATTTTTTAGTTTAAACTTGTATGGAACTCACATGCTTTATGATTATCTGCTTGTTTATCTGTCAATTTAACATGTTCGTTTCATATATTTTGACATTATGGAATTGTTGACAATAAATTAGAAAGTTGTTTTATAGACATCTTTTCTTTCTTTTGACAATATTATTTCTCTTTCATTATTAAGTTGTATAGGAACTTCAACTTCATAAGTAATGGTATTCCCATTGTTTAAAAATTCCATTTTATTTGTAAGTAATTCTATAATTGATAAGCCATTATTCGAACGATTTTCGATTTCTTTATTTAAATATTCTGAAAAATTAAATCCGTTTCCTTCGTCAGAGACGGAAAAGACCATGTTTTTATTAGATAACTGACAAGTTATTATTACTTTTTTTGATTTATTTAATTGATTGCCATGTATAATAGCATTGCTGACAGCTTCGATTAAAGGAGTAGAAATAATTCCAATATAATCATAATCAATATTAAAATCAGTCATTAAATTATCAATAAAATGCTCAACTTCAGTGAGTTTATTTAAATCAGATTCGATTTTCAATTCAGTATAAAACATGCTCTCTTTTTTATAAATTAATCATTATATTTTCAAAAACAAAAATACTAAAAAATACATAGTAATTCGTAATAATAATGTTATTTTATTTAATTTTGTAGAAAAATTTTTATTATGATAGTAAAAACATTTGGAAGTGCAATTTATGGGGTCAATGCTATTCCCATTACAGTAGAAGTGAATGTTGAAAATGGGATTAATTTTTTCTTAGTAGGACTTCCCGATAGTGCTGTAAAAGAAAGTCAACAGCGAATAGATTCGGCGTTAAAATATTATAATTATCGAATCCCCGGAAAAAAAATTATTGTTAATTTAGCACCTGCTGATATTCGTAAAGAAGGTTCTTCTTATGATCTTACAATAGCAATAGGTATTTTAGCTGCATCGGAGCAAATCAAAGCGGATTTATTGGATCAATATATTATTATGGGTGAGTTATCGCTTGACGGAGAGTTAAAACCTATTAAAGGAGCCTTACCTATAGCCATAGAAGCTCGTAAACAAGGATTTAAAGGGTTTATTTTACCGCAAGCCAATGCAGCCGAAGCGGCAATAGTAGATAAATTAGAAGTTTTTGGAGTTAATACGATAAAAGAAGTTATTGATTTTTTCAATGGAGAGAAAGAATTAACGCCTACTTTGGTAAATACAAGAGAAGAGTTTTATAAAAACTTAAATGAATATGAATTTGATTTTGAGGATGTAAAAGGACAAGAAAACACAAAAAGAGCACTTGAAATAGCTGCGGCAGGGGGACATAATGCGATTTTGATAGGACCTCCCGGTTCTGGAAAAACAATGTTAGCTAAACGATTGCCTTCTATTTTACCTCCTCTCACTTTGCACGAAGCTTTAGAAACAACCAAAATACATTCCGTAGCTGGAAAAATGCAAAAAAATACTGCTTTAATTTCCATACGTCCTTTTCGGTCGCCGCACCATACTATTTCCGACGTAGCTCTTGTAGGAGGAGGTTCTAATCCGCAGCCCGGAGAAATATCGTTGGCACATAATGGAGTATTGTTTTTAGATGAACTGCCTGAGTTTAAACGGACTGTATTGGAAGTTATGCGTCAACCTTTGGAAGAAAGAAGTGTATGTATTTCTCGTTCGAAAATGAGTGTTGAATATCCGGCATCTTTTATGTTTATTGCAGCGATGAATCCTTGTCCTTGCGGATATTATAATCATCCTGAAAAAGATTGTACTTGTGCCGCTGGAATGGTACAACGTTATTTAAATAAAATTTCAGGACCTTTAATGGATAGAATAGATTTACATGTGGAAGTTATTCCTGTTCCATTCAAAGAGTTAGCAGAAAAAAACAAAGGAGAAAAAAGCAAAGATATTCGTGAAAGAGTTATTAAAGCTCGAAAAGTACAAGAAATAAGATTTCAAAATCAAAAAGGAATTTATTGCAATGCACAAATGACGTCTAAATTAGTTGCTAAACATTGTGCAATATCGAAAGAAGGACAAACTTTATTGAAAGTTGCTATGGAAAAATTAGGATTATCGGCTCGAGCTTACGATAGAATATTAAAAGTAAGTCGTACGATTGCCGACTTAAGTGGTAGCGAAGATATTCAAATAGAGCATCTTTCAGAAGCAATTCATTATAGAAGTTTAGATAGAGAAAATTGGGGAAAATAATCTTTGGAATTTTGTAATCCTAGTAAATTGCTATAAAATCTATGCTTAAACTTTTTGAAAATCCAAGTTTTAGTTCAATAAATCAATTAGCTCAATTACGTATTCCTTTTGTTTTTTTAATCAATTTTGCAAAAACCGATATACGTTTATTTTCTATTCCTGCAAATACAAACGATATTTTGTACAAATTTCCAAACAGCACTAATTGTGTCGAAACTAAAAACTCACAAAATATTAATTTAAGTATTCAAGAAACCGATTTTGAAAATTACAAGCAAAAATTCACATATATTCAAGATAAAATAAAAGAAGGAAAAATCACTCAGATAAATCTAACTCAAGCAAGTCCGATTACACTTGACAAAACCTTGAAAGAAATTTATTTTGCTTCAGATGCCTTGTATAAATTATGTCTACCTAATCATTTTATTGTTTTTTCGCCTGAAACTTTTATTAAAATCGAAGATAACACGCTTATTACCAATCCTATGAAAGGAACAATTGATGCCTCAACGAAAAATGCCGAAGAAAACATTTTAAACGACAAAAAAGAAATAGAAGAACACCAAAAAGTTGTTGAAATGGTAAAATCGGAATTTTCCGGTTTGTCTGAAAATATTTGGGTAGAAAGAAGTCGCTATATTAGCAAAATTAAAACTAAGACAAAAACTTTATTACAAGTAAGTTCTGAAATTTGTGCAAAGCTACAACCGAATTGGCAAGATAATTTAGGCGATTTATTAAA
>JAAYQB010000149.1 GCA_012519525.1 Bacteroidales bacterium
TAAGTACTACTAGTCTATATTGGTTTAGTGAAAAATATGGAATTGTTGCATATAGAGGAGATTTTTGTCTTTATGTTAGAGATGATTTTATAGAACAAGTTCTTAATAAATAAAGTGATTTTAGTAGTATCCCATTCTTTTAAAAATCAAAACGAGAATAAATGATAAAAAAGAGAGTAAGCAATGAATCCTATAACAAAAAACATTATTTTTGCAAAAAGAAATAACATAAAAAATGCTCTTAGCCTACAAAAAATAAAATGAAAAAAAAATTTTTAATATTGGTATTTTGTATTTTTGTATTTAACTGTTCTAATAAAAATGATTTTGATAATATCATTTCAAAAGAATGGGATAAATGTGATAAAAAAAATGAATGTGTAATAGATTTTGCACATATAATGAATTTTAATTGGGATACTATGTGTTTCTATTCTGCAGCAAACTCGTTAGAAGAAATAAATAATGATTTGGGAACTGAACTTAAAGATTTTACTGATATTGGTGATAGGATTATTTTTCTGGATAATGGAAAAATTGTTTATCATAAAGAATGGTTTTATAGTTCTATTCAAGAAACAAAAGGTGTTATCTTTGTCACAAGTCTAAGTAAATTTAAAGTAAGTAAATTTAATTCAAAGTTTAAGGTTTCTAAAAAAAACAAGATTTTTTTTATAGAAAGTCTTGATAACGATAATGTTCCAAATCGTGAGTTATTAGAATAATCACTTGATTATGGTAGTGTACCACCTTATACTTTTAAAAAATCAAAACGAGAGTAAATGATAAAAAAGAGAGTGAGCAATGAATTCTATAACAAAAAACAGTATCTCTGCAAAATGAAATAATTAAAAAAAATGCACTTAACCTATAACGCAACAAACTCGCAATACGCTGTAAAATAAAGTCTCCCCCTTGGGGGGGGGGAGATTTAGAGGGGTATTAGGGAACGCTGAAGTTCTCGAAGCGTCCATTCGTAATTGTTTATTTGTAATTGTTCACTCTACCTTTTTTAATCGCTTTGTGGTGCTGACTGGAATTGAACCAGTGACCTGCGGATTTTCAGTCCGACGCTCTACCGACTGAGCTACAGCACCGTTTTTTATTGCGATGCAAAAGTATAAAAAAAAACAATTGCATTTGTAATTATTTACTTAATTTTTCTTAAAAAATTTTTTTATAGTTCGATTATTATCAAGTGTTTATCAGTTTCATTTTTTTTACATATAATTAATTCTGCTAAAAGAGGCATTTTTTTTACATTTTCATTTTAAGATTTCAATTTTATTAAGTATTTTTGCACAATTATTAAAAACACTTTTATTACGGAATAATGACAGAAGAAATCATACACATAGACAATGAGGATTTAGTAGGTATATACGGAGTTAATGATGAAAACATTCAATTGCTGCGTAAAATATTTTCACAAATAAAACTCATTGCTCGGGGAAATGAGCTACATATAATAGGAAATAAGACGAAAATTGAAGAATTTAAAAGTTTTTTTGTGCGTTTACAAAAACATTATACAAAATACAATCAACTTACCGACAACGACATATTGTACCTCAACGAAAATAAAGACAAATGGGACAAAGCAGTGTTGGAGTCAGGTGATAATAAAGACATTATTCTTCACGGACGTGAAGGGAAAATTATACGAGCCCGCACTCCCAATCAAATACGTTTAACCAAAAGTATTATAAATAACGATATGGTTTTTGCTGTGGGACCGGCCGGAACCGGCAAAACATACACCGCCGTCGCTTTAGCTGTTAAAGCGTTAAAAAACAAAGAAATACGTCGCATTATTTTAACAAGACCCGCTGTTGAAGCCGGCGAAAATTTGGGTTTTTTACCCGGAGATTTGCGTGATAAATTAGACCCGTATTTACAACCTCTTTACGATGCTCTACGCGATATGATTCCTCCTCAACGCCTACTTGCCTATATAGAAGACAAAACAATAGAAATTGCTCCTTTGGCATTTATGCGAGGACGAACACTCGATAATGCTTACGTAATACTCGATGAAGCACAAAATGCCACTTCTATTCAATTAAAAATGTTTTTAACGCGCATGGGAAACAATGCTAAGTTCTTTATTACCGGCGATCTCACTCAAATTGATTTGCCTCGTAATCAATCTTCCGGACTATTACACGCCATTAATCTATTAAAAGACATACCGGGGATTGAAGTTATCTACATGGATCACTCCGACATTGTCAGACATCGCTTGGTAACTTCAATCGTGAATGCTTATGAAGCCAACGAAAAAAGAAAAACTTAAAAAAATACCAAAGGATATTAAAATAAATTATATTTTTGCATAATAATAAATCATTTATAAATACTAAATAAGATATGAAACGAACATGCCCGACTAACACAAAAGTTCGATGATTATAAAGCATGTGAGTTCCATACGACTTTAAACTAAAAAAATTTATGAGCGTATGAAAAAAGTTCTTTTTATTATCTCAGCTGTTATTTTTAGCGTTAGCATAATGAATGCTCAACCATTAAAAACAAAAGCAGTCCCAAAAGAAGTAATTAATCAATTTAAAATAAAAAACAAAAATGCCAAATCGGTAAAATGGGAAAAAGAAGAAGATGAAGAAATGTATGTTGCCAATTTTAAAGACGATAAAAATGATGCTAAAAGTTACTTCACTTCTTCCGGAGAATGGCTGAAAACAATGTTTTTTGTTGAAATGGAAGACCTTCCTACCAATATTATTAATTATACAAAGAAAACATATCCTACTTTTACAAGTATGGAAGATTTGTTTTTTATCAAAGAAAAAGGAGTAAAAGATTATTATTTGACTGACATATATATAGTTCCTGAAAAAATCATTCATACTGTCAAATTTACGGCAACGGGTCGCTTTATCAGTGAAAGCAATCGTCAAATGCCGGAATCGTTCATTGACAAATACACAAAAGAGAAAGAAGCAGCGGCTCAAGAAGAAGAAACAGACAAAAAATCTTCAAAAAAAGGGAAAAAAGAACCTCCTGTAGACCCCAATTCAATAGCAGCAGATAAATTACCTCCGGCAGTATTAAAAACATTTAAAAAACGTTTTGTCAATGCATCTGACATTCAATGGTATTATTCTGACGATGATGAAATCTACCGAGTAAGTTGCGTCTTAAGAGGCGAACAAGCGGAAGGAACTTTTACAAAAGACGGAGCATGGATTAATACCACCACAGAATTACAACCAAAATCTTTACCTTCCGCCTTTCATAAATCAATAGCAGAGTTTTATGCGAATTATACGGTCGTTGCCGCATGGAAAGAAATAAGAGCCGACAAGCAAGATCATTTTATTATTGATGTAATCGAAGGTAAAAAAAGTAAATCGAGCAAAATAACCAAAATGATTTTTGACAAAGGAGCTAAAATTATAAAAATCATAGATGCGGAAGAAGATGACAATGAGGATTCCGGAACTCCCGAAATGAGTAGAAAAGAGAGAAAAGCTCAAGCTCGGATGGAAAAAGAATTTAAAAAACACCAAAAAATGGAGTACGAAGCTAAGAATATCAACGAGTCGGAATTGCCTTCAGGAGTAGGTCGTTGGATAGCAAAAGATTACCCTGAATATACTGTCAGAAAAGCTGAATATAAAAAATTTCCCGAATTTTCCGAACACGGCAGTGTTTATAAAGTATTGATTCAACGTCCGGGAGTAAACCAACCACATGCCACGGGTTATTTCACTCATAATGGAGAACTACTAAAAGTAGTAGACGAGTTTAAAAAAGAAGAACCTGAAAAAGAAGCAAAAAGAGAAGTTTCGGCAGCTATTGTTGAAGCTTTTAATAAAAATAATCCTAACGTTACATCTTTAAAATGGAAAGAAGGCGAAGACAATACATGGATAGCCGTATATAAAGATAAAGGATATGACAATGAAGCTACTTATACGGAATCAGCTACATGGATGGGAACCATTACCATTATAGAACCTAAAGATAAGATTCCTTCGTCTATTCGCTCTTATGTTGCAAAACAACTTCCTGACTACGAAATTCAAAGTTGTCGTATGATAAGTAATCCTAACGAAAAGCCCTATTACAATACCGTATTGTATGATAAAAAACAAAAATCAAGTATTGATTTTAACTTCACTATCAAGGGAAAACCTATGGAATAAAGATAAGGAAAAGAATTAGTTGCTGTATAAAAACACTATTTCTATTGGCTTAATTGCGTTCTTTTCTTAAGGCTTCAATTACGTTTTTCACTGAGGTAAAGCCTACCTCATTGAGGTCAACTTCCATTATATTTTTAAAAACAACTCCTTCTACATCGTCATCTGCTGCTATTTGCTCCAAATTTTTAACGCTGCATCGAAAAACAATATCAATCGTAAAATACATAAAGTCTTTAAAAATATAAGTATTGGGAAATGTTCCGAAAAAAGACACTTTGTCTACATCTAAATTAACCTCTTCTTTTACTTCTCTTATTACTGCATGTTCTGCCGTTTCACCTATATCAATAAATCCTCCCGGAAAATCTAATTTTCCTTTAGCAGGTTCGTATTTTCGCAAAGTGAAAAGGGTTTCTTTTTTTTCGTTTTCTATCAATGCAATGACTGCTCCGGCAGCATTAGTATAAAGTCGTTTTTTGCAATCTCGACAATTGTGGGCTTTTATCCCATCCCAAAAAAAATTAGGACTACCACAAAAAGGGCAAAATTTCAATGCTTTACTTGGATGTTCGTCTATCATATATAAGAGGTGTATTTTTTTACATCTTCTCCGTTAATAGGATTGCCGCATAAAATAATCAATCTTTCTACAATATTATGTAGCTCGCGTATATTTCCTTTCCATGGCATTTTTTTCAATTCTACGAAGGCATCTTCCGTAAAAGTACGCATAGGCAATCCTTGCATTTCGTGTATTTGTCCTGCAAAATGATTGACTAACAAAGGAATATCGTCTAATCTCTCCCGTAAAGGGGGTACATGTAAATTAATAACATTTAAGCGGTGGTATAAATCTTCGCGAAATGTACGATTGGCTATTTCTTGTTCCAAATTTTTATTGGTAGCAGCTATCACGCGTACATTTACTTGTATATCTTTTTCTCCTCCTACGCGTGTAATTTTATTTTCTTGTAATGCTCGTAACACTTTTGCTTGAGCCGAAAGACTCATGTCTCCTATTTCGTCTAAAAACAATGTTCCGTTATCTGCCAATTCAAAATTTCCTTTTCGTTGTTTTACTGCTGAGGTAAAAGACCCTTTTTCATGACCAAACAACTCACTTTCAATCAACTCTGACGGTATAGCTGCACAGTTAACTTCTATAAAAGCATTGGAAGACCTATCACTTTTTTCATGTAACCAATGTGCTACTAATTCTTTTCCTGTTCCATTTTCTCCCGTAATTAATACACGTGCATTCGTCGCAGCTACTTTATCAATCATTTCTTTAAGATGAACAATTGCTTTCGACTCTCCTATAATATCGTATCGTTTATTCACTTTCTTTTTTAACTTTCTGGTTTCAACCATCATAACTTGTTTGTCTTGAGCATTTCGCACAGCAACTAACAGCCTATTTATATCGAGCGGTTTTGTAATATAGTCATAAGCTCCTTTTTTGATTGCCTCTACTGCCGTATCTATATCTCCATGTCCTGTAATCATAATGACAGGCGTATCGCATAGTCCTTGAATTTTCGACAGTAATTCTATTCCACCCATGCCCGGCATTTTTATATCACTAATAACAATATCGAATTTTTCCTTCTCTAAGACAGCTAAAGCCTTTGAGGCACAATCCGCTTCTTCGATAAGATAATTTTCGTACTCTAAAATATCGCGTAGCACAACACGAATGGCTTCTTCGTCATCAACGATAAGTATTTTTTGGGTATTCATTAAAAAATATTTGTAAAAAGATGTCCTTATAGAAACTCGTTTAAAACATATTAAGCATTCAACATAACAGGCATGATAAGCATCAAAATATCTTCGTCATCCTTTTTCTCGTCTTCGAAAACCAACACTGCTCCCGTAGAATGAGAAAACTTGAAGATAGCATTGTTTGCATCTAAATTAATCAATATTTCCTGTAACAATTTAGAGCTAAATCCTATTTCAAATTCCGATTCCTCACTTTCGAAAACACACGATACGCTAGCCGTTGCTTTCGTTGAGTGATCAAGGTCTTCGGCAGTAAGAATTAATTTATCGCCTTCGATTTTAAATCTTATCTGATGGGTTGATTGATTTGCATAAAGTGAAATATTTTTCATTTTTTGCAATAAATCTAAACGTTCTACCTGTAATACATTGGTGTTGTTACTAGGAATTACGGCTTCATAATTGGGATATTTTCCTTCTATTAATTTAGTCGCAATGACTGTGTTTTCAACAGCAAAACACGCTCTGTCTTCACTATAACTTACATTGACATCAACATCTAATCCTTGCAATATATTTTTTAACTGCAATAAGGGTTTTTTAGGAATGATTAAATCGGCTTCTACATTTGCCTTCACACTCGTATTGATGTATCGAACCAAACGATGAGCATCCGTAGCTACAAGTGTAATGTTTTCATTCGAAATTTGACAGAAAACTCCGCCCATTACCGGTCGTATTTCGGCATTTCCCGTAGCAAAAGCTGTTTTACCTATTGCATTTTCTAATGTCGCTGCCGCTATTTTAAAAGATTTTTCTTCTTCTATCTCTTTGAATTGAGGATATTGTTCTGCATCGAAACCCATCAATTCATATTTTCCATTGTTGGCAGAAATTTCTATCGTATAATCTTCTTTGATGTTGAAAACGACAGGGACATCCGGCAAAGATTTGATGGTCTCTACGATTAATTTTCCGGGAACTACAATGCTACCTTCTCCTTCTACTTCCGATAATTCTAGCGTAGCACTAATAGTAGTTTCCAAATCGGTCCCTCTAAGAGTTAATTGGTTGTCAGCTATGATAAACAATATGTTTTCGATAATGGGAACGCTTCTATTGACCGTAATAATACCATTAACGTTTTGTAAATTTTTAGATAATAATTGACTTGATACAATAAATTTCATAATATTTATTTTTTCTGCAAAAATACACATTTTTATTGTATTTTTCGCATTGTATTTATATTTTATTTTCCTTTTAATTTCAATACGGCTATCACCGTATAAAGCAAGATTTTAATATCGATTAATAATGACATGTTTTCAATATATACAAGATCGAACCTCAACCTTTCGAGCATTTGCTCTACATTTTCGGCATAACCATAAGCTACTTGTCCCCAAGAAGTTAATCCCGGCTTTGTCAATAGCAATAAACGATAGTGCGGTGCTACTTGTGTAATTTTATCAATATAATATTGGCGTTCGGGACGAGGACCTACCAAAGACATATCTCCTTTTAGCACATTAAAAAATTGCGGTAATTCATCGAAATGGGTGCGACGCATAAAACGCCCGAACTTTGTGATTCGGTTATCGTTTTCACTCGATAGTTGCGGTCCATCTTTTTCAGCATCAACGTACATAGAACGAAATTTTACAATATGAAAAGGTTTTCCTTTATAGCCTATTCTTTCTTGCCTAAATAAAATAGGACCGGGCGACGAACGCTTTACGCCTATACATAATATTAAATAGAGCGGCGAGAATAAAACGATAAAAATAAAAGACAAAACAATATCCATGATTCTTTTTAGGATTTTTTGCCATAGAGGCGGCATAAAATCAAGATGAATTTGTATTAATGGTTCATTAAAAATAGCCGTATCTTTTACTGTTCCTAAAATATAATTTTCGGTCTTAGGTAAAATCTTTATTAAAACATTTTCCATATCTATAATCGAAAATATTTTTTCAAGGGTAGCATTTTGCCGGTTATCAATAGCAATAACAACTTCCTCTATCTGTTTTTCCTTAATTATTCGAGACAAATCTTTATACGAACCCAAAAAAGGCAAATACGTTTCCATTTCTTGTGTGTCTTCGCCGTTGGCACGCACAAATCCTACAAACTTAGTTCCCGAATGTTGTTTCTGTTTTTCAAGTACTTTATATAAATCCAATGCTAATTTTCCTCCCCCTACCAATACGGCATTGAATCCGATTTTTCCTGCATGTATCGCATTGCTCGTAATAGTGATGAGAATAAATCGGAACAAACTTGTAGTAAAAAACTGTAAGCTAAATAAAACAAAAAACAACCTGATATAGTCGGTATAGTCGACAATGTGGTCATCGAGAATGATGGCAAAAAACAAGATAATAGACCCGAAAAATGTATTTTTAAGGGTAAATTCCAATTCCTTGATACGTGATTTTCGGTAAACAGAAAGATAAGTCCCTGTGATTGCATACAATATTATCCAACACAGAGGAATTAGTGTTACCCCAAGATAAAACTTATGGTCACTGAACATAACCGTAAGTATTTCTTTGCTTGACTGATAAAATGCCTCATGGTATTTCCGATAAAAGAAAAAGCAAAACCAAGATATAACCGCCGCTAAAATATCGAGCGATACATAAATAGCTGTTTGCCTTTTTTTATTCATCTTTTTCATTTTATAATGGGACATAAAGTAATTTGATATTGTCAAACAAACAAGAGGCTGTTACTCCCTTTCGAGTAGTTCCTTTAATATAAAAAGTAAAATCTTTCATAGTAGCACTTTGACTATTAATAGTTTCGGTTACATTGATATAGATTTTCTTCCAAACTTCCGACTGTCTGATTTTAATCAAAGGGAATTGTACTTTTGTGCCTGTTATATTGTTTACGTAAAGTCCTACTTCTACTATTAATGTATCGTTTTTAGGAATTTGCATTTTATAATTTAATTCTAAAAAACAATATCGAGTATTTGTGTTTTTGAAAGAAAAAGCATCATTTGAAGTGATTTCAAAAAAACTTGCTCCCGTATCTGCAATGCTAATCTTTCCCGAATAATTATTTATTTCTCCGGGATAATAAAATATTTCATTTGTTTCACCTGTTTTTTTAAGCGACGGACTGTTTTCTTTTGCCGTAAACTTCATTCCTGCATCTTCAAAATCTTCAATAAAAGCGACTTTCACATAATCAGCATAGGTAAAAGAAGGATAAAATTGATAAACAGTATCTACTTTTAAATTCTCGCTTGTAATATAGGTTGTATACATAGGATAAGAAGGGCGTTTGGCAGTAAGACCGTCTAACATAATGCCGGGCGATATCTGAATTTTTGATTGTCCGCTCGCTAAAACCGGAAATTTGGCAGGCAATTCATACACTCCGACTGAAGTACCGTTAACAGTAACCCAAACATCGGTAATTTTATGAGAAGCCGTACCAAAAGCAACATAGTCAGCAGTAAAATCTACCGAATCAATCTGAAAATAAACAGGAATCGTCATTTCTTTTCCACATCCTGAAAAAATAATAAGAAAAGAAATTCCCAAACCGAATAAATAATTGAAAAACTTCATCCTTTGTCTTTAATGCTAATAAGTGCAATTGAATAACGTAATATTTGTATTTATGTTATATTTTTTACATTCTAATCTTTGTTTTCAGCAAAAAAATGAATTATGTATTTGATACACACTATCAAAGAAAAAAGGAAACACCTTCTTAAAACAAGAATTATTTAATCGAAAATAGAAATCAAAATTAAAAAAAAATCTCTTTTGGCAAAATTCTTGCATAATTTAAAAATACATTGTTTTTTATATAAAAATATTCTGTACATTTGCAAAAAATTAAATTTTAACAATACTAAAATATAAAAAAATGAGAAGACTGAACAAGGCATTGCATGTAATTGTATTAACAACAATTTGTATTTCAATTGCTGTTTTATCGGTAAATGCTCAATCACCAAAACCATCCAACAAAAAAAGTAAAGCTCCTAAAATCATTTTCGACACAACCGTTCACGATTATGGCAACATTATGTCGGGTGACGATGGCACATGTGAATTCAAATTCAAAAACACCGGAAAAGAACCTTTGATTTTAACCAATGTGTATTCATCTTGCGGCTGCACCGTTCCATCGTGGCCCAAAGAACCGATAATGCCCGGAAAATCCGAAACCATTAAGGTAAAATACAATACGAACCGTTTAGGAACTATCAACAAAAAAGTAACGGTTGTTTCTAATGCCGAAAACGGAACTATTGAATTATTTATAAAAGGAAACGTCTCTGCAAAACCGGCGGAAACACTTCCCGAAAAAAATCAAAGTCCTGTAGAGCAAAAAAACAATCAACCTTTCTAAGTTTGTGAAAATAAATTATTTATAAATGGGGTAATAGCATTATTCATCCCATTTATATTTTTACACATAAATCTTTTAATTTGAAAAAAATGAAAAATAAAATCGTTGCAGGAAATTGGAAAATGAATACTAGCTTTTCGGAAGCCGAAGACTTATTAGTCGCTATAGCGGAAGGGATAAACGACATGATTTTAGAAACCGACATCATTGTATGCCCGCCTTTTCCTTATTTGGAAATGGCTGCCGATGTTTCGGAAGAAAGCGGTTTTCTTGTAGGAGCTCAAAATGTAAGTTCTGAAAAAGCAGGTGCCTACACCGGCGAAATAAGTGCTACTATGCTTAAATCGGCAGGGGCGGATTTTTGTATTGTCGGACACTCGGAACGAAGAATTCATTTTAACGAAAGCGATGAAATGTTAATAAAGAAAGTAAACAATTTATTGGATGAAGATATTATCCCTATTTTCTGCATTGGCGAACAATTAGCCGAACGTGAATCCAATAAACAATTTCAAGTTGTAGAAAATCAGCTCAACAACACCTTATTTCATTTACCCGAATCCGATTTTGAACGTATTATTATTGCTTACGAACCTGTATGGGCAATTGGTACGGGGAAAACCGCCACACCTCAACAAGCCCAAGAAATGCACGCTCATATCAGAAAATTAATCGAAGAAAAATACAACCTAAAAACTGCCTACAGCACCTATATTTTATACGGAGGAAGTTGTAACAGTAAAAACGCATTGGAACTTTTTGCTTGTCAAGATGTTGATGGAGGTTTAATTGGGGGAGCTTCGCTCAAAGCGGAAGAATTTATCGAAATTATCAATGCTGCTGAAACTTGTATTAAAAATAATTAAATGCAATATATTGAAGTTAAATGCCATATACAACCTGCCGACTTAGGCAATGAAATTGTTACTGCATTTTTAGCAGAAATCGGCTATGAAAGTTTTATGGAAACCGAAGACGGTACCTTACTTGCCTATATCCAACAAGCTTTTTTTAATGAAAAAAAATTAAAACATCTTTTAGATGGGAAAAATGTAGATTTTACATTTTCTTATGAAATCAATACAATACAAGAAGAAAATTGGAATGCCGTATGGGAAAGTAATTACAAGCCCGTTTTAATAGAAAACACTTGTTTTATACGCGCACCTTTTCACGAAAAAAGAAAAAATGTCCAATACGATATTGTTATCGAACCGAAAATGTCGTTTGGAACTGCACACCACGAAACGACAGCTTTGATGATAAGCTATTTATTGGAAGAAGATTGCAACAATAAAACCGTTTTAGATATGGGTTCGGGAACGGGTGTGTTGGCAATTTTGGCATCTATAAAAAATGCAAAAAAAGTATATGCCATTGATAATGACGAATGGGCTTATGATAATTGTATTGAAAATTTCGAACGTAATAAGGTGAAAAACATTCAAGCCATATTAGGAAATGCTAATCATATTCATAGTATTCAATTCGATATAATTACAGCAAACATCAATCGTAATGTTTTAGTACAAGATATGAACACCTATGTTCAACATTTAAAACCAACCGGCATTGTATTGTTAAGCGGTTTTTATGCTAATGAAGATATGGATATTATAAAAGCTAATGCCGCCACCCATGGATTGCACTATCATTCTTATAAACAGAAAAATCAATGGGCAGCCGTTAAATTTTATAAGTAATTAATTTTATTATTCTAAAAAAAATACTACTTTTGCAATAAATTAACATTTCTAAACATATCAATATAATGATTAAAAAAATTTTCGTTTTTTCTTTTAGTTTTTCTTTTTTATTCTCTAATTTACAAGCACAACATGAAGATTATCCTTTAGATGTCCCTAACGAATGCACTACGATTACCGTAGGAAAAAAAGCAAGCGATGACGGTTCCGTGCGTACTTCTCATACCGACGACAGCCATCGAACACGTTCCAACGCTTTTATTACTCCGGCAAAAAAACATCCTAAAGGTGCTACCGTTACCATGTATAAACGTTTATGGAACAACGAAACCCCTATGGTCAGTTATCGAAACGATTCTATTGGCGTTATTCCGCAAGTGAGCCATACTTACGCTTATTTAAACACTGCCTATCCCTGTATCAACGAGAAACAGTTGGCAATCGGCGAATCTACTTTTGGCGGAAGAGCCGGTTTAAAATCGGATAACGGACTAATAGACTGTCAACGTTTATGCACTTTGATGTTGGAACGCTGCTCTACAGCCAGAGAGGCTATTGCTGTTGCCGGCGATTTACTAAAAGAATACGGATGGATAGATGCAGGCGAATGCCTCACCATAGCCGATAAAAACGAAGTATGGCATTTAGAAATACTCGGTTGCGGAAAAGGAAACAAAGGTGCCGTATGGGCTGCTCAACGTGTTCCCGACGAACACGTCTCTGTTAATGCTAATGCAAGCACTATCAAAGAAATAGATACAGCCGACAAAGATTATTTTATGTATTCCGACAATATCTTTTCTTTAGCATTAGACAGTGGCTGGTGGGACGGAAAAGAAACATTTCGTTTTTGTTATGTTTATGCACCCGACAGTCGAGCGCTTTTGGCTGCCCGCCGTCGCGAATGGCGAGTTTTCGATTTATTGGCTCCTTCATTAAAATTAGACCCCAATATGGAAAACTATCCTTTTTCCATCAAACCCGACACCCTTGTCAGTTTGGAAAAAATGATGACGATTTTTAAAGATTATTATGAAGGAACGGAATACGATATGCGAAAAAACATCACTGTTAAAGGCGACAGCGGAAAAACGGTCATTTCACCATTGGCAAATCCTTTTATGACAGTCGATGAACTGAAACTTCACAAAGTGAATGGCGGCTGGCATCACTATGGTGAAAGATGTATTGCCGTTCGCTTTACGATGTATGCAACGATTATTCAATGCAGAGATTGGCTTCCCGACGAAATCGGCGGACTCGTATGGTTTGCCCTCGACAATGTCGCTTCTTCGGTATATGTACCTATTTATTGCAGTGTTACCGATTTGCCTTCTACTTATAAAACAGACGGAAGAAAAACAGGTTTCAGCAAAGAAGCTGCATGGTGGGCTTTCAACCGTTTAGGAACTTTAAGTTCAAAACGTTGGGGTACTTTTCGCCATGAAATCGATAAAACATGGATTCCGTTTCAAAAAAACCTATTGAATAATCAAGCTGCTATCGAAAAACAAGCTCTCGAATTATATAACGCTAAAAAACAAGCAAAAGCAATTAAACTTTTAACAGATTACACCGACGAATGGTGTAATAAAGCCGTAAATGCCGCTTGGGATTTAGGCGATTATATATGGACTAAATACGATGGTTATTGGTAATAAAAATTTTTGGCTATGAAACATGTTTTTTCAGGCACCGGCGTTGCCTTAGTTACTCCTTTTAATCCGGATTCTTCTATTGATTATGAAGGTTTAGAAGTAATGGTAAATAATGTAATTGACAACAATATTGACTATATTGTGGCTTTAGGAACAACAGCAGAGACTCCTACTCTATCGTTTGCAGAACGTAAACAAATACTAAAAAAAATAGTACGATTTACAAATAAACGAGTTCCCGTAGTAGTCGGTATCGGCTGTAATAATCCTATAGAAGTAATCGAACAGATACACTTTTTCGATTTAAAAAATGTAGATGCCGTATTATCGGTTACTCCTTACTACAATCGACCTCAACAAGAAGGAATTATCGCCCACTATAAAGCAATTGCTCAAGAATCGCCGCTTCCTATCATTATTTACAATGTAGGCTCTCGCACGGCGGTTAATATAGAAGCTGAAACAACATTAAGAATAGCAAAAGAAATCCCGAAAGTAATAGGAATTAAAGAAGCATCGGGCAATTTGAATCAAATAATGAATGTCATTAACCGAAAACCTAAAGATTTCTTGGTTATTTCCGGCGATGACGCCTTAACCCTTCCACTGCTTGCATGCGGTGCCGACGGTGTTATATCCGTTGTTGCCAATGCTTATCCCGATAAGTTTTCCGAAATGGTGCGTTTAGCCCTTGATGGAAATTTTGAAAAAGCACGTAAGATTCATTATCAATTACTTCCTATAATACACGCCTGTTTTAAAGAAGGAAGCCCTGCCGGCGTGAAAACATTTTTAGCCTTACAAGAAAAAATAAAAGCCAACGTTCGGCTGCCATTAACGGAAGTAAGTCTTAATTTATCGAAAGAAATAAAAAAATTATTAAGCTGAAACTATGACTTACGAGCAAATTATTGATAATTTCAAAAAAAAAATCTACCTCCCCGTTTATTTATTAATGGGTGAAAACACCTATCATATTGATAAACTCACTGATTTTATTCTTGAAAATTTCTTTGAAGACGAGGCACTTAAAGATTTTAATTTGGAAATTCTATATGGGAAAGACACTACCGTCGATCAAATTGTAGCTCTTGCCAAACAGTATCCTATGATGTCGAACTATCGATTAGTGATAGTAAAAGAAGCACAAAGTTTAAATAAAATAGCCAATTTAACTCCTTATGTCCAAAACCCTCAAAAACAAACAGTTTTAGTATTATGCCATAAATACAAAACCATTGATAAACGTACGGTTTTATATAAAAGCCTTGAAAAAACAGGCGGACTTTTTGAAAGTCCAAAAATATATGATAATCAAGTAGCTAAATACGTAAAAGAAATGGCAAACGAAAAACAATACCTTATTACTCACTCTACTTCCGAAATAATTGCCAATCACATAGGTGCCGATTTATCACGTATTAATAACGAACTCGATAAATTTAAAAATATCATCAAAGAAGGCGAAACCATTACGCCCGATTTAGTACAAGAATACATCGGCATTAGCAAAGAATACAATGAGTTTGAACTAATTAATGCTATTTGGTCGCAAAATGCACAAAAGGCTTTTGAAATCATTAATTATTTTCAGTCGAATCCGAAAGAGCATCCTATTCAAAAAATAATTGCCTTATTTTATACGTCTTTCTTAAAACTAATACAGTATCATTTCTCCTCTAACAAAAGTAATTTAAGACAATTTAATATATTTGCAGAAGCCGAAAAACCGTTTTTAAATGCTATTAAAAATTATCCTTACCCCGTAGTCGTTAAAATTATACGACTTTTAAAAATTTATGATTTAAGAAGCAAAGGATTTGAAGGTTACAATATTTCCGAATTCGAACTGCTTAAAGAACTTGTCTTCCGAATTATACAAAGAAAAGTTGAGATTTAATTTTTTTCACTTTTTTTAATACTACCCGTTATCTTTATATTATTTTATTTTTTACCGTAGAGTTTCCAAAGAATGCGCCAAGGTCGCAGAGTTTTTTTGCGTTTTTTGCGGTTAAGAAAGTAAAATGAACAATTAAAAATTACGAATTGACGCTTCGAGAACCTCAGCGTCCCCAATAACCCCTCCCTACCTTTCCGATTACCCCTCTAAATCTCCCCCAACCCCTCCCAGCCTCCCCAAATGGGGAGGAGATTGAAGAATAGGTAGTTACATAAACAATCATTTTTTTAAATCAATGTATTTTTCCAAAACAACTATTTAGTCGACCCTTAAAAACATTTTAATTTATTGAATATCATTAAAATAATTTGTAAAATATATTGAAGATATTGCAATTATTTGTATCTTTGCAACAAAAATCTTGTATATTTTTGTATGA
>JAAYQB010000150.1 GCA_012519525.1 Bacteroidales bacterium
CATACAAAAATATACAAGATTTTTGTTGCAAAGATACAAATAATTGCAATATCTTCAATATATTTTACAAATTATTTTAATGATATTCAATAAATTAAAATGTTTTTAAGGGTCGACTAAATAAAATAATATGAAAAGATAAAAAAAAGCCAACTACCTCATAATAATTTAGTTGACTTTTCATTATTTTATAAATATCCTAAGTAGCGTTTTACTTAATAACAACAGCAACTTATTGTTTTTCCAACGGATTATAAAAACAACTATTCCTATAGTCCGTCAATTAATTACCATACTTTACCGCATCGTTTACTAAGCCAATACCGCGAAGTTGAGTTTTGCCATACTTACTACCGTCATAAAGTTGTTTAAAGCCTATATCCACCATGCGGTGTGTACCGTCTGTCATTTTGAAAATAATATAGGCGGTTTGGAAACGGTCTATGATAACTCCGAAGGAATTGCGAGTAATAGTCCAGTCGGGATTTTTGATAATGGCTTTCACGGGTACGCGTCCGTCTTCGTAGATGGTTTTGGCTATAGCTATCATCTCTGCTTCAAGTTTTGGGTTGCTGATGGCAGCTTTAGGTATTTCAACGGTTCCGTCACCTATATCTTCCTTAATCTTGGCATATAGCTCCATCCATTGCTTTTTCATAAAAGCCTCCCATTTGGGATAATTGTTGGTTTTCAAGTTTTCATAAGATTCTAAAGCGTCTTTGTAATCCTGATCTTCTACTTTATTCGGGTGCGATTGCATATCTTCAGCTAATATAGCCAACTTGAAACTCTCGTACACGCCGTTGAACCAATCCTTTTCTTTGCTACGTTCCACTGTAGTTACCATCGTATTGATAAATGTGTTTTTTACATTTTTAAAAGGCACGTGTTTCTTATAAAGCTCCATCAAACGGGCTTCTTCGGCTTTCCAATGAACGAGTTTTTTTAGTTTGTCTTCTCCATCATTTCCTGTGGGAGCGCCTTCGATAAAGGAGTTCTTCAATCCAAAACCAAATCTATCGGCATATTCAGATTTTTTAAAATAGATTTTATCATCTTCAAGAAATGCGATTAGCGTATTTGGGTTTTCGTAGTCGAGCCTTATTCTGCCTTCCTCCATTGCTCGTATCAACATACGTGCCTCCATAAATAGAGGATAAGTTACTGCCGGGAATGCTTGGAATACGGCAAAGTTCGCATTGATAATCGCATCCGCAGGAACAACACAGAAAGCGTGCGGCTTAGGTTCGAACATAAGACATGGAGCATCTTCACCTGAAACCATCATCCATAAGATTAACTGACGATATGGTTGCTGCTCTATAAGGGTTTGCATTCCGCTTTTAGTAAAATAAGCACCCGGAATTCCTTTGGTTTGCCACAAGTAAATGTTACTCAAATTCTTATATGACTTGTTGAGAGCACTCATTGATACGCCTAACATAGTGTCTATGTCTGTTGCAGTAGCATTTTTAACTTCAAGTTGAACGTTCTCGGATGTTTCCGAAACGCTTGTTTCTGCCTTGTCGACAACTTGTTCGGCTTTCTTTTCTGCTGTTTTTTTTGCTTCTTTCGTTGCGGCTTCTTTAGCTTTGTCTTTTGCTTTATTTAGCAATCCGCCCAGTTGTGCTTCTGCCGAAAAAGAGAAAGCCGCCACAAACAGAGCGAGAAGAATAATTGATTTTATTTTCATACTATTTAAATTTTAATTATTTAATTTTTTGAGCACCAACACCATCTATAGCACCAAATAGCTCTGTAGCTTTATCAAAAGGATATGCATTTGCATACATAGTAACAGTAGCTTGTGAAGTGCCACGAGGGTTCATTCCCAAAGCTCCTCTTAATTGGTTTTCGGAAGAATTAGGGTTATACTCCATTGAAGAAGTGCCTTTCATTGTTAAAAAGCCTTTAAGATATGCATTATCAATACATCTTGATATTTGCTTCAATTCTGCTTCGTTCATTTCACGATTGTTCTCATATTTTACAAGCTGATTCACATCTTCAAATTGTTTTGCAAAAACTCTCATAAACTTTCCTGCTCCCGGAAGAGTCAGGTCTGCCTCAATGTTATTGAAGAAAAGATTGTTCCAAGCGGAAGTCTTGCGTGCAGCTTCTTTGTCCTTATTGGCATCAACGTAAGTGCGGTCAAGTGCTGAAAAATCGCTACATCCAAAAATATTATGGTGAACATCAGCATCTATTCCGGTCATATATCTAAATCCATAGCCCATATCTTTGTTATCTGGATACCAATCTCTTCTCCAAGAAAACAGTACGGTATTGTGATGGAACTCTACGGTTGCCTGTCCGGGATGTTGATTCATGCTTCTGACCTCACAAGCTGCCATGCGGTTTGTAAGGAATACATTGTTATATATCTCCCAATTGCCGCCTATGTTTCCCATTTGAATACCGAAATGACTTCCGTTCATCAATACACAGTTGCGTATTATCACCTTTCCTTCCACATCACCGTGTATAAGTTGATTCGACACACTACTCGGACCACGCATATACGGTTGATTAATTATCATTCCCGGAGGATTGAGTATTCCTGTTTCGCATCCTTCCGGTGGAGTGAAACGAGGGTCGCTCGGCGTAAGGCTAACGTAGCGATTCATTTGTCCTTTGTCAAGGATAAAACCGTCAATTAGTATAAGTCCGTCACGTTTTCCTCTAACATATATATCAAACAATCCGTTATTGGCATTTGTGCCGCCGGCATTTGCACCGGGTTGAATGCTTGTTTTATATTTTATCGGGTCGCGTTGTGAAAAATCATTGGAATATCCGCCTACAACTGATACGTATTTGGATATTTTAATAAATCCACGATCTAAATTTCCTAAATAATTACCTTCGGATACCAAAATAACAGCTCCTTCCGGTGCATCGTCAACAGCTTTTTGAATGTCCTTAAGCGGAGAGCTTTTGCTTCCATCATTACGATTACTGCCATTCGCTAATGAAACATAAATAGTTTTTGTTCCTGTAGGAATTTTTGCTGTTGAAGCAGAAGAACTTGTCGAACTCTTGCTAAGATTTGTCGAAGGAGTAGTAGATGTTGAGGGTTTAGACGTGGGCGGAGTAGCAGTTGATGATTTAGAAGTAGTTGTAGGAGAAGTAGTAGAAGATGATTTTTCCTGAGTTTTACTATCTTCTTCTAAGGTTTCTTTAGCTACCTCTTTAGCTGCCGATTTAACCTTATCACCTATTTTTTTAAGGTTAATCTGTGCCGTAGCATCTTTTGCTAACATCGCTATCGAAAAGCTGACGGCTAACATAAAAATTAATCTTTTTTTGCTCATAATTGTAAACGATTTATTTAGTCGACCCTTAAAAACATTTTAATTTATTGAATATCATTAAAATAATTTGTAAAATATATTGAAGATATTGCAATTATTTGTATCTTTGCAACAAAAATCTTGTATATTTTTGTATGA
>JAAYQB010000151.1 GCA_012519525.1 Bacteroidales bacterium
CCTAAAGTTATTGCCTCATAACGTTGAACCGTCCAATTACCTGCTATACGAGGCGCACATGCACTGAATAAAATTGCTGCCAAAGCAATCAACGAAAGTTGAATTGTTGTCTTCATAATAATAATTATCTGTATTTTAATATAAATTTAATAATATAACAATAACAAATAAATGTCAATAATGTTTATTTAGTATTATTAGAAAATTGATAATATAAAAAAATGTAATAATACTCAATGAATTGAATTTATCCGATGCGTGGATTACACATGCATTCCTCCATCACAGCTAATGGTTTGCCCTGTGATATAGCTTGCTAAATCAGAAGCGAGATAAACTGCCGTATTTGCCACATCGGTAGCAGTACCGGGTTTACGCAAAGGAATGGTTTTTAACCAAGCTTCACGCACTTCAGGATTCAACACTTGTGTCATTTCCGTTTCGATAAATCCGGGAGCTATGGCATTACAGCGGATATTTCTTGAGCCTAATTCTTTGGCTACCGATTTTGTAAAACCAAGCATCCCCGCTTTAGCAGCAGCATAATTAGCTTGCCCCGCATTGCCGTTCAATCCTACGATAGAACTGATATTTATAATACAACCCGAACGTTGTTTAAGCATAATGGGTTGCACCGCTTTTGTAAGATTAAATGCTGATTTTAAATTAACAGTAAGTACACTGTCCCAATCCGATTCGCTCATACGTAACAATAAATTATCACGCGTAATGCCGGCATTGTTAATCAATATATCAATAGTACCAAAATCTTCGATAATTTGTTTTACCGTTTCTTCCGATTCACTAAAAGAAGCCGCATTAGAAGCATAAAACTTTGCTTTTACTCCTAAATCACTTAATTGTTTTTCTACTGCCTTTGCGTTTTCATCTTCTTTTAAGTCTGTAAAAGCGATATTTGCACCTTGTTTAGCATAAACAAGTGCTATCTCTTTTCCTATTCCACGTGCTGCACCGGTAATTAATGCAGTCTTATTTAATAGAAGTTTCATACGTTTATATTTTTAATTTTAATTTTAATTTCTAAATTTTAGTGCAAAAATACAAATAAATCTTATCGGTTTAGAAAAAATGTTTATTTTTCTTTTACATCCATTACATCTCGTAAAATATTTCCTAATAACATAAAGGTAAGCACAAGCAGCATAATAGCTATTCCCGGCACAATTGCCAAATAGGCATAGTCTAAAATAATATAACCATAATTTTCTTTAATCATAGTTCCCCATGAAGGCATAGGTGGCTGTACTCCAATTCCTAAAAAGCTAAGTCCGGCTTCGGTAAGAATTGCCGAAGCAAAATTGGAGGCAGATATAACAATAATGGTTCCGGATATATTTGGAATAATGTGTTTAAAAATAATAGTTATCGGTCGAAAACCTAAGGCTTTAGATGCTTCAACAAACTCGCTTTCTCTTAGGCTGATTACTTGTCCTCTTACTACTCTCGCAATATCCACCCACATTGTTAAACCAATTGCTATAAAAATCTGCCAAAAACCTGTTCCTAAAGCAAAACTAATGGCTATCACTAACAATAAAGTAGGTATCGACCAAACAACATTGATAAACCACATAATCAAATCGTCTATCCATCCTCGAAAATATCCGCCAATTGCTCCCATAAAAACGCCTATTAACAAAGCAATGGCAACCGATACAAATCCAACAGAAAGGCTAACTCTTGCCCCAATAATAAGTTGACTCAACACATCTCTTCCATATCTATCGGTACCCAAATAATACCTTTTTTGAATAATATGTTTTTCTTTTATTATTTTTTGCAACTCAGCAATTGCTATTTTATGCGATTGATTATGTATATCTTGAAGATAAACATGTGTTTCATTGCTCAATACTTTGGTATCATTTTTTAAAGGATAAACAACATCGGCTAAATGAAATAAGGAAATATTATAAGGTGCTGTTTCTTGAAAGCGTTCGACAAGGATAGAATCTTTCAAAAATTGATAGGAAGAAATAGGAATATAGGTATAGGGATTTACCTGACCAAATAGCATTTTTTTGAAAACATTCACTTTTTCTATCTCTTGATTTTTTCGCACACATAACATGGTAATTTTAGTTCCGGGCTTTTGCAAACGAATTTCCAATATTTGTTCGTTGGCATAAGGAGTGCTATCGGGAGTAATTAAATAAGCAAGAACCGCTAACAATATCATCAAAGAAAGAAAAGCTAACAGCAATTTGCCTTGTTTCTTTTTCTTAAATTTTTGCCATGCTATTTTACTAATAGACTGAGAGGTATATTCTTTTTTATTTTGAAAAAACAAACCCATAATTCATTTTAACACATTAAGACAAAGCTTGATTAATTTCAGAAGCTTCTTTCAGTATTTGCTCATACTCTTCCGGGGTCAGGTCAGCAAAAAAATAATGCACGGGATTTACTTTTTGCCCATTTTTAATAACTTCGTAATGAAGATGAGTAGCCACCGACAAGCCTGTGCTTCCCATATAACCTATCACTTCTCCTCTTTTAACTCTTTTTCCAGGTTTTACAGCTGTTTTCGATAAATGAGCATAAACGGTTTGATAACCATATCCGTGATTTATAACAACATTAATCCCATAGCCCGAACCGGCATTATCTCTACTTACCACTCCATCGGCAGTAGCATAAATGGGCGTTCCCCTTCTACCGATAATATCAACACCCGTATGTCTGCGTAATATTTTATAAATAGGATGATAACGCATTCCAAAACCCGATACGATTTTTGGATTTTTGACCGGTGAGATAGCCGGTATTGAAGCATAAATATCTTCTTTTTTTTCACTAAGTTCCCATAATTGTTTATAAGATTCTAATTGCACTTGCGAACGTGCCGTCAATATATCTACCTTACGCGATAGTTCTTTTAAAGTCTTAGAATAATTTTTTGAATGGCTATTATCTAACAATAAATTTTCAATAGTAATATTCCTATTTTGAATGGGTTCGGCTTCTAATAACACTCGGTATAAATTATCGTCTTTATACTCCATACCTTGCAAAACATTTGATAAAAGGTCTACTCTTTTATTTATGATGTCTATCTGCATTTCCGTTTCTTCCAACTCTCTTAAAAGCTGTTTTTCTTTGGGAGATATGAAAATTTTGGAATGAATAAAAATTGTAAGTACCGCAAAAGAAATTCCCGTTAACAAATAAAGAATCAGTTTTCCTAAACGCTTTTTAAGCGTTACTACTTCCTTTTCAAAAGATAAAGATTTATAATTAAATTTATACTTCATTCTCCGGTTATTCCTATTCGTTTAGCGATGAATTTAAATAAACGAAAAGCATGTTTTTTTATTGTTTTAACGTACTCTCAAATTTCTTCCTTCGCGTATCATATCGCTTTTCAAGCCGTTCAATTTTTTGATAGCCGAAACACTCGTGCGATATTTGCTTGCAATCAACGACAAGGTCTCTCCTGCTCTTACTTTATGATAGGTAGCCCCACTACTCTTCCCACTTGCAGATGATGTACTTCTTCCATAAGACCTATAATTATAATAATTAAATGTCTCTTTAGTAATAACTAAAGTATCTGAGTGTAATTTCTTTTTTTCAAAATCAATTAGTATTTCCGGATTGATTGGATTACCTTTATAACGTACTTCAAAATGCAAATGCGGTCCTGTAGAACGACCCGTACTCCCTACCAAAGCAATAATATCTCCTGCTTTTACTTCCTGATTTTGTGAAACTAACAATTTAGAACAATGTGCATAAAATGTTTCTAATCCGTTTTTATGTCTTACTATCACAAAATTACCATACGTTCTGCTTCTTCTGGCAATACGAACAATCCCATCAAATACACAAAATATGGGTTCTCCGTATTGATTTTTAGTATCAACACCATAATGATAACGGTAACGTCTCCAACCAAACTTAGATGTAACATCTCCGAAATGAGGCAATTCATAGCCTTCTATAGGATCAAAAAGAGGCAATAAAATACTGTCTTGCATGTTTGTAAAATCCGTTTTTGCAATATGTACTGCCACTGAATCCCAGTTTTCAAGCATAATAGCAAGCAATTCATCAGAAATTGTTGCCGTATCATTGTCATTATACCAGCCATCATCGAATCCATTTTCATTGTCTTCACCATCATCTAAAAAGAAAACGGCAGCCGGATCATTGAAATAGTAAGGATAAATAGAATTAATGAAATCGCTATCGTGAATGCTTTCTACAACTGTCGGTTCAAATTCATAAGCATCATCTTCTTCCTCTTCTTTCACATCATCGGAAGCTAAAAGCTCTAACTTTTGTTGGTATTGCTTACTGCAAATATCGGCATTAACATAAGCATAAGCATACATCAATTCGGGAGCTTTATTTTTTTTAACTTTTTTGTAATAAACAATTGCTAACGAATCGTTTTGTACACATTGATTCAATTGTCCTGCAATAAAAGCAATTCGATAATAAAATATTTTATCTGTCTTAAATTCGGTTAATAATTTTTTCAACAAAGGAATTGCCAAAACATACTGCATTTGTCGTATATGGTTATCGGCTGCAACAATAAGCCAATCATAATAGAGTGAAGACAAAGTATCGTTACTTATCCCTTTTTCCTTTACACTTATAAGATAGTTATCAGCTTTTTCAAATTCATTAAGGCACATGTATATTTTCGCTAAATATATATGTGCTTCTATCTCAGCAGCAGTGTTTTTATATTGTTCTATAATAATCGTAAAATTATTAATGGCTTCCTCGTAGTTTTGTTGACAATAGAAAGCTTTTCCTAATAATAAATAAATTTCGGCAATAGCGGGACATACAACAGCTGTATTATTTGCAGCATTATTTAACTCCGTTTTCGCCTTTTGAATCGTCTCTAATAAAAACCGTTCCGTTTTTTGAGAAGTCTCAAATTTTCCACAATTACATAAAGATAATACAGAAGAATAATCATCTACTATATTGCGTTCTAAAGAAAATAAACATTTATTTAATTTTGCTTGTTTTGCCGGCAAATCTTTGAAACACACCTCTTGTTTTTGCGAATTTTGTCCCCGTGTATTCACTGAAAACAGCATTATTAATATTAGCAGTAAACAATGAAATAATTTCCGATTTTTAGGTATTTTCAACATCAATAGTATTTAATATTTTAAAAAAGCAAAAATAGTTATTTTTTATTTATAAAAAGTCATTAAAACACAGAAAATTCACATCAAAAAAATAAAAATTCACTTTAATTTTATATTTTTACTACTATTGACAATTTCTTCTGTTGTCATATAAGAGGTATTTTCACTCTTTTCCCGGCTTCACTAACCACAACAATAATAGATTTTAAACCATCATTCATCTTTTTCTTGAAAAATAACGAACAAATACTCATAGTTTTTTTATACTTTCGCATTTTATTCAATTACTGTTCATATATAAATATGCATTGTTAAAAAAAACAACATGGTATCAGAAAAAAAAGAGATTATAAGAGCTTTGTATTTTCCCTGTAGCTTTGTAGTTTTATTGTGGATTATTTATTTTATTTCGACCAAAATCTCTTTCAATTTAAGCATTTTAGGGCTACATCCTTTGAGTTGGAAAGGTTTAGCCGGTATTTTTTTTGCTCCTCTGATACATTTAGACTTTGATCATCTATTCAACAACACAACATCATTTATCGTCATAGGTTTTGGATTGTTTTACTTGTATAAGCGAGCAGCTATTTCCATTTTTTTCTTTATTTATTTCTTAAGTGGATTATGGGGCTGGTTTTTTGCTCGAGAAGGTTATCATATAGGTGCAAGTGGATTAATTTACGGAATGTTTTTCTTTCTTATCACATCTGCTTTTCTAAAAAAAGAGAGAAAACTTATTGCATTTTCTTTAATAATCATATTTTTATACGGTGCTATCGTCTGGGGATTTTTTCCCGATTTTTTTCCGGGTAAAAATATTTCTTGGGAAATTCATACAACAGGAGCCGTTGCCGGTGCAATAGCAGCTTTCTTTTTTAAAAATGAAGGACCCAAAAAACACGATCCTTTTGCTGACGAAGAAGATGAGGAGGAAGAAGAGAACGAAGATGAAGATGCTTATTGGAAATTACCTAATCAAAACAAAAATTTTAATTAAAATAATGAAACGCTTATTCATTGCTATCCGGCTCCCTCACGATGAATCTTTTTTAACTGCTTTATCCGATTTACGCTCAGTGTCCAATAAATTAGATAAAATCAATTGGATACGCCCCGACAATCTACATATTACCTTAAAATTTCTTGGAGAAACAAAACCCGAACTCATTCCTTCTATCGAAAATAAAATAGTCGGTCTAATCAGTGATATCTCGCCTTTTACTATTACTCTTAATCGCATTGGAGCTTTTGGAAGTCGTTATCAACCACGTATTATCTGGATAGGCAGTAAGGATACTATCAAAGAAATAGATTATTTACACAAAGGATTAGAAAAACAAATGCAAACACTTGGCTATAAACATAGTTTTGGAAATTTCGTTCCACATGCTACTATAGCTCGTATACATAACATCAACGATAAAAAATTTTTCTGGAAACAAATCGAAAGTCATACTCACTTATTCAATTTTAACTTTCAAGTAAAAGAAATTATTTTATTTGAAAGTATATTGCATAACTTATATAATCCTGAATATAAAATTATAAAAAAATTTGAATTGAATAATGAATAAAAAAACGCCAACATTTCGCCGGCGTTATCTTTTTGTGGGAGTTAATGGATTCGAACCATTGACCCTCTGCTTGTAAGGCAGATGCTCTGAACCAGCTGAGCTAAACTCCCTTTTCGAGTTTGCAAAAGTACACTATTTTATAAAATAAAAAGCATTTCCTTGAAAAAAAATATGTCGAATTTTATTTAAATGAAAATCAACAATATAAGCGTTATTTTCTATCAAAAAAAATATTTTTCTCACTTGCAGAGAGAGGAATTGCTAAAATTATTGGCATATTTTTGTCGAAAAGTTGCATTTTTAAGGCTGCTTTTCCCGCCGAATACATAATGCGATTATCTACCTTATAGTGCATAGCTGAAGAGACGACGGAACCTAAAGCAATACCTAAATCTATCACATTGAACACACAGGGAATAGTAGTTGGCTTTTCCGAACAATTAAAACCGCAATATCCACAGTTTAATCCTTTTACTTCTTTGTCGACTGCTACTAATAAAACAGCTTGAGCATTACGCACATTTTCAGCATCTCTGCGAAAAAATTCAGTTGATTTTGTGTTTGACAATTCGTCCATTATTTTAGCCAATTCGCATTTATCATCGTCTGTGAGCATTACTATCTCTATACTGTTTTTACCTCTAGTTTTAGGGGCTGTTTTGGCTGCTATCATTAATTGCAAGCCTATCTCTTCTATTATTTTTTGCGTATTTGATACATTTAACTTATAAATCATATTTTTTTCTGCAAAAATACATAATTTTTTTTATTCTTTTATATATCGCATTACCCATGCATCACTCCCATCCGGATAATAAGATTTTTTCTCACCACTGTATGTAAATCCATTTTTAGTATAAAAAGAAATGGCTTCTTTATTGGATTTTTTTACTTCAAGATAAATTCCTCTTTTCTGCAAATCTACAACTAAAGAAAAGGCTTTTTGCAATAACAACTTTCCAATATTCTTTTTTCGAGCATCGGGATGTACAGCTATTGAATATAAACGAAGTTGATGAATTCTAACAGACTGAAGTAAAATAACATACGCACACACCTTATTTTCAGACTTTGCCACATAACATAAGCTATGCGATAGTAAATATAAAAATTGACGGCGATTGAATTTTTCTTCTTGAAAAGACAATGCCTCAATTTCCATTATTTGATGCAGGTCTTCTTTTTCAGCTTTGACTATACGTATCTCTTTTCCCATCAACTAACAATTAAAATCTATTTTCCAATGCTTTTGAGAAATAGTTTAATATTCTATAATACAACTCATCTCCTAATATGGCATCTTCTACTTCATGGTCAATGCTTGGATTATCGTTGACTTCAATAACAACCACCTTATCATCAATCATTTTTAAATCAACTCCATACAATCCATCACCAATATAAGATGTTACTTTTAAAGCTGTTTTAATAACATTTTTCGGAACTTTATAAATAGGGACGGTTTCAAAGCCTCCTGTTTTTCCTTTCCCTTGTTTTTCATGATTATATATTTGCCAATGATTTTTAGCCATAAAATACTTGCATGCAAATAAAGGTTTATGTTCTAATACACCTATACGCCAATCAAAATCGGTAGGAATATATTCTTGAGCTAATAAAATGGCTGATTTTTCAAAAAGAACTTCTAATGATACATTCAGTTCTTTTTCATTATTTATTTTATGCATATCATGCGAAAAAGAGCCATCGGGAATTTTCAAAATAAAAGGTGTTCCCAATTGTCGGACAATAGCACTAAAACTATTTTTATTAGAACGAAATAAAAGCATTGATTGCGGTGCCGGTATTTTCTCCTTTTTCAATAATTCATTTAAATAGACCTTATTCGTACACCGAATAATAGATAACGGGTCATCAATAACCACCATATCTGCTTGCTTTGCTCTTTGAGACAAATTATAAGTAATATGATTAAGAGCAGTTGTTGAGCGAATAAATAAAGCATCAAACTCCATTAAGCGTGTTGCATCTTCTTCAGTAATAAGTTCTGCATGAATATTCATTTTTTTAGCTACTTCTAAAAATTTATAAAGAGCTTTTTTATCACTCGAAGGAAACTCTTCTTGCGGATCATGAAAGATAGCCAAATTATAGCGATATGATTTTGGCGATCGTGGTGATCGCCATATTTTTTTATTAAAATTATCTAAAGCATTGGCAAAAATATCTTGTTCCTGTTCGGTTAATGAATTTAAAGATATAGCTTGTACACTTTCTACTTGATTTCTAGATTTATTATAAAATCCGACACGTAAAATCGGACATGGATAGTAATCAAATATATAGCGTGCTATTTTTTCCAAGCCTTTTTCTTCACAAGTGCCAAAATAAATATTTATATACCAAACATCGTCTGTTATATTATTTTTTTGTATCCATTGATGACATTGCTTATGCAGTGTGTTATCCATTCTTATTCCGGTTCCCGATTCTAAGCGATTAATAGTCTCTACACTTGGAATAATCCTATCCCCTCTTGCTTGAGCCAATAAGGAACAATAATAACCTTCCGAATTATAATTAAAATTAGCACTTAAATTAATAACTAAATTAGAGTTAGTGTTTTTTGATTTATTTTGTAAGTAATCCGATACACTTAATATAGTGTTCGTTTTATAAAAAGGACTCCATTCTTTTAAGTCATCAAGTAAAATTAAAACGTGTTGCATTTTTCAGAAAAATTAGATTGCAAAAGTAATCAAAAACAACATTAAATTTATAATATTTTATCATCTATTTATTATTAAATTGAAAAAAATAACCAAGCAATATATAATGGTTCCCTTTTTTAGGACAACAAAATAAAAAAAATTAACGTATAAATAATTAAAAAGTTGTCTTATGGAAAAAAGGTCAAGAAAAAAGTTTAGCTCCTCTTTTAAATCAAAAGTGGC
>JAAYQB010000015.1 GCA_012519525.1 Bacteroidales bacterium
ATCATACAAAAATATACAAGATTTTTGTTGCAAAGATACAAATAATTGCAATATCTTCAATATATTTTACAAATTATTTTAATGATATTCAATAAATTAAAATGTTTTTAAGGGTCGACTAATTAGACGTAATGTCACCATAAATATTTTTATTTTCCCGGTCTCCATCGTTGGAAAACATTGGCGGTTTTTGGAAAAATACCGTTTTGAGTTGTACGGACATCTTCGGTTACGTAAAACGCATTTTCGTCAAAGTCATTGATGAGCGACTCTACCTTTTTCATTTTCTGACGCGATACTATCGTTTCTATCACATCAACTTTATCTATCGAGCCTTCGGCATGAACCAAAGTAGCTCCGAATCCGTTTTTACTGAGCATACTTACCAACTCGCGACCATTCTTTCTGGTATAAACTCGGTATAACAGCACCCCAAACGCCAATTTGCTTTCTATCAGCATGCCGGCATAAGTTCCTGTAGCATAACCGGCTGCGTAAGAGAGGTAAGCTACTAAATCGTTGGCTCTTGATAAAATTTGAGAAATAATCACAATCCAAATAAACACTTCAAAGAAACCGATAATCGGTGCTATCGTTCTTTTTCCTTTGGAAACAAAGATAATTCTCAATGTACCTAATGTAACATCGCAAATACGCCCAAAAAAAATCATAATGGGCAATAGGTAAGGATATTGTTCTAATAGTTCTGTCATTATATATGTTTTTTAAAAATTTATTTATACATCTCGTATCAATATACATAAAAATTAATACGAGATAGAACGTTCGAATATCCTCTGCAAATCCTTATAATGTCGGACTTTGTTGCCTTTCGGCTTTTTAGCTGTCTATTCTCAGAAAGTCGCCTTTCATATTGAATTCTAAATTAAGCCCATTATCAAGTTGAACTTCTTGATTTTTACCATCTAATTTCCAATCCGTAATAAAATTAGTCGGATAATTAACGGTAACATATTGCAGGATTTTTTCGGGGATAACAGAGTTTGGCAATTGAGTTTCTCCGTCAATTTCAATAATTTCTTTCTTGCGGTTAAACTCTAGATTTATATTTTCAGACAGTAAAATGTCATACGTTTTGGATAATCCGTCTCTTTCCATTATTGCTTGTGTAATGGTGTTGTTTGGGAAATGTGTTGAAACATAAGCCGTTATTTCAGTTGGAAGTTCAGATATTGTTAGTATTTTTTCTTTTTCACAACTTGTCAATGAAAAAAGAAATGCCGTAGCTATAAGCGAAATTTTGATTAAAGATTTTCTATTCATATCTTTTATTTTTTAAAATTTTATTATTATTCTTTTTGATTTTTATATTCTTTTATTATAACAAACAACTTAGTTATTTGTTGCCGTTTTTAATTGTCAATTTTTATAAAATCTCCGTTCTTTTTAAATTTAAGGTCTAAATCATTGTCGAGACCGATTTGTTGATTTTTCCCCTCTATTTCCCAGTCGGTTATTACATTGTTGGGATAGTTTTTCGCAATGTATTGCCTTATTTTTTTAGGGATTACACTATCGGGTAGTTTGGATTTTCCGTCAATGTTAATTATCTGATTTTTGTTGTTGAATTTCAATTCTATTCCTTCGCTAAGAGTTATTTCATATTGTTTAGATAAACCTTCCATATCAATTTCCGATTGAATTACCGAGTGTTTGGGGAAATGATTTTTAATGTAACTCTTTATTTCGGAAGGAACTTGAGAATAAGGCATAATCTTGTCTTGAGCAAAAGATAATGATGTAAACATTGATAGGGTCAGAAATGTAATAATTTTTATTAATTTTATTTTGTTCATATTTTTTTCTTATTGTATTATGCTACTTTGTTCAAGGTTTTCGCAATCTCCTTTTTTTATTTTTTAATAACAAATGCCTGTCAAATTTGTTGTGTCTGATTTGTGGGTTGTATCCATTTTATTCAATTTCAATTTTTTTCTTTAAATCAGTTGTAATTTCAAATACATGAAAAGGAAATTTTTGTTTTACTTCAATTACTTCTTCATAATTAAGTAAATCATATTGTTTAGAATATTTTTTTTCCGAATATTCGTTTCTTAAATCATCAATAGCTTCTTTTGAGCTTGTCAATACTTTGAAATAATCAGAAAATACAATATTGTCATTTACATGGTATTTGATTATATAATTAGGATTTTGTCGAATCAAATTTTTAATTGGTTCTACTGTTAATTTAATGGGTAAAGATATAAACCACCGTAAAAAAATAGGATTGCACTTCTAAAATTTTCAAATCTTCTATATCCTCTTGCACACGCTTTCACTTCTTGTATTTTACCGTTC
>JAAYQB010000152.1 GCA_012519525.1 Bacteroidales bacterium
ACGCAAAGAATTTTATTCAAAAATTTTCACTTTATGATAAAAAAAACGGTTTTTCTAATCTTCGGATATTTCTTCCACTATTTCTCTGTATTGAGTATAAGCATTTGCTCTTGAGACAAAGCCATAATATTTTCCCTCTTTATCAATAACAGGCATATTATAATAACCTGTTTGTTTAAACTTATTTACCACCGACAGCATTGACTCTTTAGGATGAATGCTTGTTTTTGGCAGGTATATATATTCTTTTATCGGTCTTGAGTACGTTTCTTGATGAAAAATGTCTTTACGAACATCATCCAAGACTATGACACCGCAAAAAACCGAATTTTCGTCAACAACGGGAAAAACATTTCTATTCGAATTTTCTATTAATACTATCAGGTCTTTCAAAGTAGCATGAGGCGATATTATGCTGAAATCATTCTCTACTATTTCCATAATATCAATTTTACTTAAAGCATGTTTATTTTTATCATGGGTTATCAAAAGTCCTTTTTCAGCCAAAGGCTTGGTATAAATAGAATATTTTTCAAAATAATAAAACACTATATAGGCAATAACAGTGGTAATAATCAAAGGAATAAACAACTGATAACCTTTTGATATTTCGGCTATTAAGAAAATAGCCGTCAAGGGTGCTTTCATCACACTGCCCATTAAAGCTGCCATGCCTGCCAATACAAAATTAATCACAGACAATTCTATTCCAAATAAAAAATTGAGACAATAAACAATAAAAAAACCTGCTATTCCGCCTAAATACAAAGTGGGAGCAAATACCCCACCTATTCCACCGGCGGCATTGGTAAAACCGGTGGCAAAAGGTTTAAACAGTAACAGAGAAAAGATAAATACAATAAACGTAAAACTATTGTATTTGTACTTATAAAATGGACTATTGTTGAATAAACTATCGCTTTTTCCCATCAAAATATCGGCTATATTATCGTAGCCTTCCCCATAAAAAGAAGGGAATAAAAATATCAGTACACTCAACAGAGTTCCACCGATTAATATTTTCATCCATTTTTTCCGTACTTTAACGAATAGGCGTTCAATAATAGTAGTGGTTCGCATAAAATAAAGAGACAATATACCCACAAACAAACCCAAAATTACATAATAGGGCAAGTTAGAAACTTCAAAATCGGGAACAACGGGTATTGCATTAAACATCACTGTTTTTCCTAAAAACAAATACGATAAAATCGTTCCGGTAACAGCCGAAGTAAGCAGGGGCAGCAATGATAAAGTCGTCAGGTCTAACATCAAGACTTCAATGGCAAAAATAATAGCAGCAATGGGAGCATTAAAAATAGCGGCAACGGCACCGGTTGACCCGCAAGCAGTTAATAAAACAACCGATTTGTTTTTGAGATGAAAAAACGAACCTAATTGCGAACCGATAGCCGAGCCTGTCAATGTAATAGGTGCTTCCAATCCGACAGAACCCCCGAAACCTACCGTCAGCGTACTCGTAATAACCGAAGAATAAGTATGATGAAGTTTTAGTTTTCCATTTTTCTTCGCTATAGCATACAACACTTTTGTAACGCCGTGACTCAAATCATCTTTAATGAAAAAATGGATTATTAATACCGTTAAAGTAATCCCTATGACAGGAAAAGCCAAATATAAAAAATTGTATTCCGTTGCAGGAAACGACTGTTGTAACATTTGGTGCGTAAAATACACTGCATTTTTCAGTACAATAGCAGCCGTTGCCGCAATAGCCCCAACAAAAACACTTAAAATCAGAATAGTATTTTGTTCCGATAAGCGTGTTGAACTCCAACTTACAATTTCTTGTAATTTCTTTTTAAATGTCATAATCCTGCAATGAATATTGTAACGAAAACACTAACATCCATTCTATCCGTTCACTATCAACAAAAGTAACTTTCAATTCATTCGATTTGAATTTATCAATACGATAGATTCTTTTTATGTTTTCATATAAATCAGTAAATGTAACCGATAATTGATTGTTTTTTTTATCAATAGTCCAATTTCCACTTGTTTCATACAAAGTGTTTTGCTCATAATATTTCATCACAACAATAGAAGAGCGGTAAAATGTCCATATACTTAGTACGGCTTCTACATTGCTTGGCGTTTCTTTCAGTGTTTCTACCTTATTCTTATACACTTTGGATATTTGCCATTGTCCTCTGATTTTTTCTTCGGGCTTCGTACACGATAGTATAAAAATCGAACACAAAAAAGAAAATATTATTAAATTACTTTTCAATGTATTGTATTTTTTTATAAAAAATTTACTTCCAACAATAATCAAGGGGCAAAAGTATATCATTTATTGGTATAAAACAATGTTTTTAATAAAAAAACTACAAAGAATACTATAACATTTTGAAAAATTATACGTACTATTGTATATAGTTTACTGTTTAATTGCATTACTGAATGGATATAAATCAAGAAGTTATTCAAGCTTGTTCTGTTTTAAAAAAGGGAGGAACCATCTTATACCCTACCGATTCTATTTGGGGAATTGGCTGTGATGCAACCAATTCCAAAGCTATAGAAAAAATCATACACATCAAACGCAGACCTATCAAGAAAAGTATGATTATTTTGGTTGACGAAATAGAAAAAATAGCACAATACGTTGATAACATTCCTATTATAGCCTATGATTTAATTTCACAGACCACACGTCCCACTACTTTTATTTATCCCAATGTAAAAAACTTACCCAAAAACCTTATTGCCCCCGACAAAAGCATTGCCATTCGCATTACCACTAACGATTTTTGCCAACGATTAATTCGTTTATTAGGAAAACCCATCATTTCCACTTCCGCCAATATATCGGGCAATAGTCCGGCATTAACGTTTAACGATATACAGCAAGAAATAATAAGACAAGTTGATTATGTGGTTAATCCGACTACTGCAACAACCAGCGACAACAAACCTTCCACTATTATACGCTTTCTCGACGATTATTCATTTGAAGTAGTAAGAGAATAAAAATAAAAAGCTTTTTGTTTTTTACTTTATACACATTATTTTTTTATGTACCTTTGCAAAAAAATTAAAATTCACCAAAATATAAAATAAAAAATGAAAATATTAGAAAATCTTAAGTACGCAAAAAATCATGAGTGGATAAAAGTTGAAGGAAATGAAGCATTAATAGGAATTTCCGATTTTGCACAACATGAATTAGGCGATATTGTTTTTGTAGATGTTCCCAGTGTAGGCGAAACCTTAGACAAAAACGAAGCTTTCGGTTCTATTGAAGCAGTAAAAACCGTATCCGATGTTTATATGCCCGTAGGTGGCGAAGTCTTAGCTTTTAACGAAGCATTAGAAGGAGAACCTGCTCTTATTAATTCAGACCCTTACGGAGAAGGATGGATAGTACGTATTAAAATGACAGATCCGGCTGAACTCAATGATTTAATGGATGCTACAGCTTATAAAGCTGAAATTGGATTATAAAGAACCATAAAACATAGTAAAAAAGTTGTTAAGAAATTTTAACAACTTTTTTTTTTGACTTAAAACAAGAAAATTGATTTTGTTCATAAGTTTTCAAAGAAAATGCTTATCATAACGATAAAAAAAGTATTTTTGTTAAAAATAAAAAAAGACAATGATAGCGCTGCAATACTTAAGAGAAAACCCTGATAATGTTATAGAAAGATTAAAAATTAAAAATTTCGATGCAAGCGAATACGTTCGAGATATTTTGCATTTTGATAAACTTAAACGTAGTTTGCAAAAACAATTAGACGATAATTTGGCACAACAAAACAAAATTGCCAAAAAAATCGGAATTTTATTCAAAGAAAAAAAGACGGCGGAAGCGGAAATTTTAAAAGAACGCACTGCTCAACTTAAAATAGAATCGAAAAAAATAGAAGAAGAACTTGTTAAAAACGAAGCGGCAATCAACGAGATTTTAATTCTTCTTCCCAATCTTCCTCATCACAGCGTAGCAAAAGGAAAATCGGCAGAAGACAATGAAATTGTAAGTAGCGAAGGCGACACAACGACAGCACCTTTTATGTTGCCGCACTGGGACCTTTGTGAAAAAATGAATTTAATCAATTTTGAAATAGGCACTAAATTAACCGGTGCCGGCTTCCCGATTTACATCGGAAAAGGTGCAAAACTACAGCGTGCATTGATTAATTTTTTCTTAGACAATGCCGTCAGCAACGGCTATATAGAACTTCAAACACCTTATGTGGTCAACGAAGATTCGGCTTTTGCTACAGGTCAACTGCCTGACAAAGAAGGGCAAATGTATCATATCACCAAAGACAACTTATACCTTATTCCGACAGCGGAAGTACCTGTTACCAATGTGTATCGCAATAAAATAGTTAAGCCCGAAGAACTTCCCATCAAACATTGTGCTTATTCGGCTTGCTTCCGACGTGAAGCAGGTTCTTACGGTCAAGATGTGAGAGGATTAAATCGTTTACATCAATTTGATAAAGTTGAAATAGTTCAAATAACACAGCCCGAAAAATCTTATGCCGCTTTAGATGAAATGAAAAGCTATGTCAGCTCATTATTGCAAAAGTTGGAACTTCCTTTCCGTATCCTTCGATTGTGCGGAGGAGACATCAGTTTCACTTCTGCCTTAACATTTGACTTTGAAGTATATGCAAAAGGACAGCAAAAATGGTTGGAGGTAAGTTCCGTTTCTAATTTCGAGAATTTTCAAGCCAATCGTATGAAACTGAGATATAAAAATAATGAAGGAAAAATGCAAATGCTTCACACCCTCAACGGTAGTGCTTTAGCCTTACCGCGCATTGTTGTTGCCTTATTGGAAAATCATCAGAAAGAAAATAATACTATTCTTATTCCTAAAGCATTACAACCGTATACGGGATTTGATTGTATATAAAAATATTTAACGATAAATAATCTTATGAAACGAGCATGTCCGACTAATTTTAACACACAAATAGATGATTACAAAGTATGTGAGTTTCATACAACTAACAACTAAAAAAATATTAACGTATGAATGAAATGATTTTAATTGTAGATTTCGGTTCTCAATACACCCAACTCATTGCACGTAAAATTCGAGAAATCAACACCTATTGTGAAATCAAACCTTATCATAAAGTAAATAATATTTCCGATAATGTAAAAGGAATCATTTTATCAGGAAGTCCTTTTTCCGTTTACGACGAAAATGCCCCCACCCCCTTGATTGAACAATGGAGAAAAAAAATTCCCATTTTAGGTATATGCTACGGAGCTCAATTTTTAGCCTATCAACAAGGAGGCAGCGTGCTTTCTTCTTCTCACAGAGAATACGGAAGAGCCAATTTGACCTCTATTAATACCAATGATAAGCTATTTAAAAACATTTCGATAGGCTCACAAGTGTGGATGTCGCATGGCGATACCATTACCGAAATCCCATCGCATTTTGAAATCCTTTGCAGTACCGAAAACGTTAAATATGCAGGTTTTAAAATCAAAGACGAAGCCACTTATGGCATTCAGTTTCACCCCGAAGTGCATCATTCCGAACAAGGAAAAGAGCTGTTAAGTAATTTCGTTTTAAACATTTGCAAATGTGCTCAAACATGGACACCCGATTCATTTATAGATACGACAATACAAGAACTTAAAAATCAACTTCAAAACGATAAAGTTATTTTAGGACTTTCGGGCGGCGTTGATTCTACGGTAGTAGCCTATTTGCTAAACAAAGCCATAGGTAGCAATTTATACGGTATTTTTGTCGATACGGGCTTATTAAGAAAAAATGAGTTTGAATTGGTAATGAAAGCCTGTCAACAGATAGGAATCAATGTCATTGGCGTAAAAGCACAAGCCGTTTTTTATGAAAAATTAAAAAACGTGTCCAATCCGGAAGAAAAACGAAAAATAATAGGCAATACTTTTATAGAAATATTTGAAAAAGAAGCTAAAAAAATAAAAGATGTTCAGTGGTTAGCCCAAGGCACCATCTATCCCGATGTGATAGAATCAATAA
This sequence comes from Bacteroidales bacterium, assembly GCA_012519525.1. GTDB lineage: Bacteria > Bacteroidota > Bacteroidia > Bacteroidales > WCHB1-69 > UBA5266. The sequence goes on from JAAYQB010000152.1 coordinate 6,005, forward strand.
CGATAAAAGGACTTTCTACTACCATCAAATCGCATCATAATGTCGGAGGATTACCCGAACGTATGTCGCTGAAAATAGTAGAACCTCTTCGCTATCTGTTCAAAGACGAAGTTCGACGTGTAGGCGAAGCATTAGGAGTACCCAAAGAAATGTTGTATCGTCATCCTTTCCCGGGACCCGGATTAGGAATACGTATATTGGGCGACATTACCGAAGAAAAAGTACGCATATTACAAGAAGTTGATGCTATTTTTATTCAACAACTGCGCGAATTGGGCTGGTACGATAAGTGTTGGCAAGCATTAGCCGTATTATTGCCGGTAAAAAGCGTTGGCGTTATGGGCGATAAGCGTACTTACGAAAATTGCGTAGCGCTACGTGCGGTGAATTCCGTTGACGGAATGACAGCAGATTGGGTGCATTTGCCTTATGATATTTTAGGAAAAATTTCGAACGAAATCATTAATAACGTACGCGGAGTAAATAGAGTGGTATACGATATAAGCTCTAAACCGCCGGCTACTATTGAATGGGAATAAAACATTAAAACATTTCGATATGAATCATTTAGAAAGGACATTGGATAACCAAAATCAGGCTTGGAAATATATTTTACTATTTCTAATCGGGTTGTTGCTTATTGCTTTTATTGGGGCACTTCCTCAATTGGCAATATTGATGCACATTCAACAAAAATACAATGCTGTTATTCTCAATATCAACGACTTGGTTAATTACGGTTTTGATTTGAATGCCATTTTAACCTTAAATATTTTTCCCTTTATTATCGGATTATTGGTTCTTTTTGCCTTAATAAAAACATTGCACGGAAGATCCTATACCGAAGTTATCAATGGAACTAAAAAAATTCGCTGGAATCATTTTTTCTTTGCTTTTTTACTATGGACCAGCTTAATTGCTCTTTATTATTTAGTAAAGTATATGATTGCACCTCAAAACTTTATTTTTCAATTCCAAGCCGAAAAATTCATTGTTTTATTAGTCGTTACACTACTATTAATTCCTTTTCAAACTATCTACGAAGAAGTTATGTTTAGAGGCTACCTTATGCAAGGATTTGCCGTTTGGACCAACAACAGATGGCTGCCCATTATTTTTACCGCATTAATTTTTGGTTTATTACATGTCCTTAATCCTGAAATCGAAGAATACGGATTTTGGATTGTCATGCCTCAATACATTATTTTCGGATTATTATTCGGATTAACAACCGTCTTGGACGACGGTATCGAAACGGCAATGGGAGCACATACCGCCCACAATATTTTTTTATGCTTAATCTTAACATCTGAAGGTTCTGCCTTACAAACCTACGCACTTTTCCAAGAAATTAATATCAAAATGTCTGTTATTGACATCTTTGACCCATTAGTAATTGGAACAATATTTTTAATTGTTCTTTATTTTAAATATAAATGGAATTTTTCCGTTTTAAATAAGAAAGTAAAACATTAAGAAAATGATAAAAAAAATATTTTTTTTGATAGTATCGCTTGTAATACTGAGCGCTTCTTTACAAGCCCAACAATCTCAAGATACGCTTATTGAGAATGGCAAAGTTTTTTTAATTCATAAAGTTGTAGCGGGACAGACACTTTACGGTTTGTCAAAAGCCTATAACATAACGATTGAAGATATTATCAAATACAATCCGCAAGCGGAAAACGGCATTAAAATAGGAGAAGACATAAAGATTTTTCTTAAAGAAGAAAAAAAGACTTTGAAACAGAAAGTCAAACAAAAAGAAACGGTTGCCGACACTTCCAATAAACACATACATTATGTCGAAGCAGGCGAAACACTTTATGGTATCTCGCGTAAATACGACATTCCCATCCCTTTATTGCAAGAATGGAACCCTACATTAACGGAAAATTTATCCATCGGTCAAGCTATTTTAATCTATCGGAAACCTACAACCTCAACAACGGAAAGCGACAATGTTGCGCAAGAAATAAAACAAGGCGTCAAAAAGGATTCCTATAAAGTATATGCTTTATTGCCTTTATACACCAACTACTTAAGCAATATGGAAAATCAAAAATTCAAATATGTTTCCGATTACGATGCCTTTAAATCTTTTCATTTTATTCAATTTTATGAAGGCTTATTGCTTGCTGCCGAAGATGCCGGAGAAAAAGGTATTCCGATAAAATTACATGTTGAAGACATTAACGAGCAAAATCTTAATAAGTTAGAAAAAATTATTGCAGAAGGAGAATTAGACGATGCGGATTTGATTATCGGACCGTTTTTTCCTGATAAATTTACTTTAGTATGCAATTACGTAAAAGATAAAAACATTGTACTTGTCAATCCGTTTTCCATTAGTTTTGACGAATGCAATGCTTTAATGTATAAAGTAACAGCTTCTTATCAAAGTCAAGCAGAAAATATCGGAAAATATATTACTCAATATTATGAAAACGCACAGATAATTTTAGTCAATAACCAAAGTGCCGAAGACAATCAAAAAGTGCAAGCCTATAAAACAGGGTTTATGCACGTAATTCCTGACTCGAAGAAAATTTCAATAAAAGAAGTTAATTATCAAAAAGAAGGCATGGCAGGGATTCGCAATGCCATTAACAGCGGTAGCGAAAATTTTATTTTCCCTTTTTTCAAAGGCGAAATCAATGTTACCAACTTTATTCAACAGATGTACGGTATGCAATATGAGAATGTAACTTTATTTGCACCTTCTTTTTGGAAAGAGTTTGATAATATTGAAACCGAATATTTTATCGCTTTAAAAACGCATTATGTTGATCAGTTTTTTGTTGACTACAGCAATCCGAATGTAATTCGTTTTATTGACAGATTTAGAGAAGCCTATGAAATAGAACCTACCTTAGATAAATTTGCATTTCAAGGATACGATATAACTCTCTTCTTTTTAAATGCATTAATGGAATACGGAAGTAATTTCGGATGTGAAATCAACGAGATGGACTTGCCTTTGCTTTCCACATCATTTAATTTCACAAAAAAGACCGAGCATTGCTTGGAAAATAATTTTGTCAATATATACAGATTAAAAGATTATCAATTTATAGATGCTATTGTTGACAAAGAAACAGAAGAAATTACCCCAACAATTAAACCTAAAAAATAATTGATTTTCAATGATAAAACAAGAAACTATCAATGAAATCATCAACGCATGCCGCATCGAAGAAGTAGTGGGAGACTTTGTTAGGCTGCACAAACGAGGAGTAAATTATATTGGATTATGTCCGTTTCACAACGAAAAAACACCTTCGTTTACGGTAAGTCCTACTAGAGGAATATGCAAATGTTTCGGTTGCGGTGTTGCCGGCGATTCTATCGGTTTTATAATGAAACACGAACATTATTCCTACGTGGAAGCGCTACGCTATTTGGCGAAAAAATACAACATTGAAATACAAGAAACAGAGCAAACTGCCGAAAACATACAAAAATTAGGAGAACGCGATGCTTTGTTATCGCTTACCGCTTTTGCAAGCGAATATTTTTCACACCTATTGTTCCATAGTGATGAAGGAAAATCAATCGGACTTAGCTATTTTAAAGAAAGAGGATTTATAGAAGATACTATTCAAAAATTTCAACTTGGATACGCTCTCAAACAACGAGATAACTTTTTAAATCATGCTCTAAAAAAAGGTTTTACTTTAGAAAATTTAGAAAAATCGGGATTGATTATCGCTACGCAAAAAGAAAACGGCATTGCTCGTTTCGACCGTTTTTCAGAACGCATTATATTTCCCATTCACAATTTTTCGGGCAAGGTTATCGGATTCGGAGGTAGAATTTTAAGCAATGTCGACAAAAAATCAGCAAAATACATTAACTCACCCGAATCCCCTATCTACCATAAAAGCGATGTTTTATACGGTATTTTTCAAGCAAAAAATGCCATCAGAAAAGCGGATAAATGTTATTTGGTCGAAGGCTATACCGATGTTCTTTCTCTGTACCAAGCAGGTATCGAAAACGTAATTGCATCGTCAGGCACTTCGCTAACAGAAGGACAAATAAAACAAATCAATAAACTAACCAATAATATTACCGTTCTTTACGATGGCGATAGTGCCGGTATCGAAGCCGCCATACGCGCTGTGGGAATGCTGTTAAAAGAAGACCTAAATATTAGAATCATTATTTTACCTGAAACAGAAGACCCGGATTCCTTTGCCCGAAAAAACGACTTGCAGCAAATCCGACAATATTTTTCCGAACAAGAAAAAGATTTTATCCAATTCAAGATAGATATCTTATTGAAAGACAAAAGCAATGACCCTATAAAAAAAGCCGAATTCGTCAATCAAATTGCAGCCGATATAGCCTCTATACCCGATATTATCAAAGTAACACTGTTTGTAAAACAATGCAGCGACTTATTGGATATTCCCGAAACCGTATTGCTACGACGTGTCAATAAAATTCGTTTAGAAACCTATAAAGAAAATAAAATTGAGCCGAAAAAAAACATCGGCGAAACTCAAGTCGTTCAACCGCTTCCCATTCAAATCGACCAAAAAGAACTCAGCGCTTTACAAATTGAAGAAGTGGAAAAAAAGCTATTGTTTTTATTGGTAAATTATGGCGAGAAAACAATAAACACCCAAAATAAAGATGAAAAAGACGAGCCTATTTTTATGCGAGTCGATCAATTTATTTTTAATAATTTAGACAACGACGGACTTCAATTTGAAACATTCACGTATCAAAAATTTTTAGATATCTATGCCGAAATAGCCGAAAAAGATACTGTTGAAATAAAAGACGCATTCTATCTTTATCCGGACGAAGATATTAAAAATCTGTATATTAACCTTGTTGATATCAAGCCTACCCCAAGTCCTCTTTGGGAAAGCGACAAAGTTAGAAGTTTTATTACTACCATAGATAACAGCAAAAACAAACTCTATGAAGAAATCATTAGAACACTACAAATGCTGCGTTTAGTAACACTAAGAAATATGAAAACGAAAAAAAACCAACAACTGAAAACCTGCAAAAACGAGCAAGAAACCAAAGCCTTGTTAAGCAGCATAACAGAAATTACAAAAATAATTACACAAATAGAAAAACAATTAGGAGTTGATTATAGGTAAATTATATGAACAAGCAAGCATCATTTGTTAATGTTATTTTACCCCTGCCGTTAGCGGGAGTTTTTACTTATGGTGTCCCCGAAGAATTAATTTCACAAGTAGAAATAGGAAAGCGTGTATTGGTATCGTTTGGTAACTATAAGTATTATAGTGCAATTATTTATACCATTCATTCCCATAAACCCAAAACTTATAAAGTTAAAGAAATCATTAATGTTTTGGACGAAAAACCCGTTGTAAACAAAAAACAATTATCTTTATGGGATTGGATTTCAGAATACTATATGTGTTCTCTCGGCGAAGTTATGGCAGTGGCTCTTCCATCGTCTTTCAAATTGGCAAGCGAAACCAAGATAAGCATTCATCCCGAATACGACGGAGACATTTCCTTTCTTTCGGAAAGGGAAATAAGCATTATCAATGCCGTTTCGCAAAACAAAAGTATAACGATAAAAAAAATAGAAAAACTAATCAATTGCAACAACGCTCTTCCTTTTATTAAATCTTTGATAGACAAAAATATAGTTTATGCTTGCGAAGAAGTACAAGAAAAATACAAAGCAAAAACAGAGACATTCTTACAATTAGCAGAGCCTTATCAATCAGACAACAACGCCCTCAATGCCGTATTTAACGAATTTGAAAAATCTAAACGAACTCAAAAACAATCAGATGCATTGCTCTACTTTTTATCGCTTTTAAAGAAACACTCACTTTCTTCCATTTCTAAAAGTCAAATGCTTACTTCCGATAAGTTTGGAGAAGCCCAAATTCAAGGATTAATTAAAAAAGGAATAATAGAAGCATATCCGGCTACGGTAAGTCGTTTACCCGATTTTAATGCTGAAAAAAACAGCGATTCCGTTCAGCTTTCGCCCGTGCAAGAAGATGCTTTTCATGAAATCATAACACTGTTTAACTCTCACAATTCCATTTTATTACACGGAGTTACAGGAAGCGGAAAAACAGAAATCTATATAAAGCTCATACAAAAAGAATTGGATAAAGGCAAGCAGGTTTTGTATTTACTTCCCGAAATAGCACTTACAACACAGATAATAAATAGGTTAAGAAAATATTTCGGCAATAAAGTTGGCGTTTATCACTCTCGTTTCAACGAAATGGAAAGAGCTGAAATATGGCAACAAATAGCTGAAACAAAAGAAAATAACTATCAAATTATCATAGGAGCACGCTCTGCTTTATTTCTTCCGTTTCACAACTTAGGTTTGATTATTGTAGATGAAGAACACGATCTTTCGTATAAGCAATTCGAGCCGGCACCCCGCTACCAAGCAAGGGATACGGCTTTGGTATTAGCTAAAATACACCAAGCAAAAACATTGATGGGCTCTGCTACGCCTTCCATAGAATCTTATTTCAATGTACTAAAAAAGAAATACGCTTTAGTAACACTCAATCAACGCTATGGGAATGTAAAACTACCCGAAATCAATATGGTAGATTTGAAAAAAGAAGGATATCGTAAACAAAAATTTTCCCCTTATACCCAATCTTTAATAGAGCTTATAGAAAAAGCCCTAACGAAAAAAGAACAAATTATCCTTTTTCAAAATAGAAGAGGTTTTTCCGTTCACTTAGAGTGTACGGTATGTAATTACATTCCTATATGTAAGAATTGCGATGTTACCTTAACCTATCATAAGCAAATCAACCAGTTGCGTTGTCATTATTGCGGACATACTGAAAAAGTAATCAACACCTGTCCTAATTGCAAAAGTAAAAATATAGAAATGAGAGGATTAGGAACTGAGAAAATAGAAGAAGAACTTCGTATCTTTTTCCCAACAGCCTCTATTGCACGTTTAGATTACGACAGCACACGTTCAAAAACAGCTTATCAAAAAATTATTTCCGATTTTGAAAACCGAAAAATAGATATATTAGTCGGAACACAAATGATAACCAAAGGATTGGACTTCGACAATGTAAGTACGGTCGGCATTTTAAATGCGGATAATTTATTGTATTTTCCCGATTTTCGCTCTCACGAAAGAGCTTTTCAAATGCTATCGCAAGTGAGCGGCAGAGCAGGCAGAAAAAACAAACAAGGAAAAGTAATTATCCAAACATTTAACATCAATCATTCTGTTTTTCAGTTTGTTTTATCAAACAACTATCTCGATTTTTTTAAAGAAACATTAGCCGAACGTCAACAATTTAACTATCCCCCTATTTGTAAATTTATAAAAATCACTTTAAAACATCGGGAAATAGATAATTTAAATGTATTGGCGGAAAAATTGGCTAAAGAACTTAGACTGCATTTCCATAAAAACGTATTAGGTCCTGAGTTTCCACCTATTATGAAAATTAGAAACCTCTATCATAAAGACATTATCATTAAATTGGACAAATCGAAAAACATTAAACAAGCTAAACAAATCATTCAAAATATGAAAGAACAATCCTGTTTTAAATCCATTATAATTCACATAGACGTAGATCCTTATTAATAAAATCATGCAAAAAAACAACATCTTTTTTATTCTTTATTTTTTCTTTTTATCCGTTGTTCACGGTCAAGAAAATACGATTCCAATTGGAAAATTCGATGATAACATACGGGATAAAAACACGATACGTGTTTGCTTTTACAATGCGGAAAACCTATTTGACCCCGAAAACGATTCCTTGAAAAACGACGATGACTTTACCCCTGAAGGCAACTATCATTATTCTTATTCTAAATTTCATAAAAAAGTGAATAATATTGCACAAGTCATTGTGGCAATGGGTGGCTGGGAAGCACCTGAAATAGTAGGACTTTGCGAAATCGAGAACAATAATGTTTTGAAAAAACTAATTTATTCCGAAGCCTTAAAAAAATACAAATATCGCTTTGTCCATTATGAGTCAGAAGATTCTAGAGGAATAGACGTCGCATTAATATATCGTTACGAAAAATTCAAAGTCATTAATTCAATGCCTATTCCTATTATCGACAGTACTAATTTATTTTTTAAAACACGCGATATCTTATACGTACAAGGCACGCTACCCGACAAACTTACAGATACTTTGCATATTTTTGTCAACCATTGGGCCTCAAGATACGGAGGTTATTCGCAAACAATAGAAAAAAGAAATTTAGCCGCCAAAACTCTTCGTTCAAAAATCGATTCTATTTTGATAATCAACGAAAAAGCAGCAATCATTGTAATAGGCGATTTTAACGACTATCCTTATGACGAAAGCATAAGCAAATATTTGAATGCGGTAAGCAATCCGAAAAAAATAACAGACAATCAATTATTAAATACCATGTATCCTTATTTGTCGATGAACAATGTCGGTTCTCATAAGTACCAAGCCAATTGGGGAATTTTAGACCAAATCATAGTCTCAAAACCGATGATAACCAATAAAGAAGGATGGACAATAAAGTCTACTGCCGTTATATTCAATGCCGATTTTTTACTCATACCCGACGATACGCACATGGGCGTAAAACCTTTTCGAACATATATAGGAATGAGGTACCAAGGCGGTTTTTCGGATCATCTTCCTATTTTTATCGATTTAATATGCAAGTAAAAATAAATTTGTGTACTTTTGCCAATCTTAAAAAATTAAAATAAATTATACTTATCATCAATTTAATTTTGACAATTAATCTATAATATAAATAAAAAAATAAAAATAATGAACACATTAGATAAAGGGTTTAACACCAAATTAATTCATGCAGGCGCTTTTGAAGATGAATTTGGAAGTGCTACCGTACCAATTTATCAAACCTCTACTTTTAAATTTAAAAATGCACAACATGGTGCAGATTGTTTTTCAGGAAAAAGCGACGGCTACATCTACACACGCATTGGCAATCCGACTATACGAGCTTTCGAAAGAAATATAGCCGAATTAGAAAACGGCTACGACGGCATTGCCACAAGTTCGGGAATGGGAGCTGTAAGCAGTGTATACATGGCATTGTTAGGAGCCGGAAGTCATATTGTTAGTTCCGATGCGGTTTACGGTCCGGCAAGAGGCATTCTTGAACAGGATTTTTCACGTTTCAACGTAGAAGCAAGTTTTGTAAACACCTCTAACACAGAAAACATATTAAAAGCCATCCGACCTAATACCAAAGTTTTATATATCGAAACACCCGCTAATCCGACCATAGATATTACCGATATAAAAAAATGTGCTGAAATTGCCAAGAAACATGGTTTACTATTAGTTGTGGACAACACCTTTAGTTCCCCCTATTTACAAAAACCTTTGGATTTAGGAGCCGATGTAGTGCTGCATTCCATTACTAAATTTATTAACGGTCATGCCGATATAGTAGGCGGTATTATCGTAACAAAAGAAGAAAAAATATACAAACAAATCCGCCATTCCATGGTGTATTTAGGTTGTAATATGGACCCTACACAAGCATTTATGGCATTAAGAGGAGTGAAAACACTCGCTATACGTATGGAGCGTTCGCAAGAAAACGCAATGAAAGTTGCCGAATTTTTAGCAAATCATCCGAAAATTGCATGGATAAAATATCCCGGCTTAACAACACACCCTCAACACGAATTAGCAAAAAAACAAATGAAAGGTTTTGGAGCGGTGATGAGTTTTGGATTAAAAGGAGGTTATAAAGCAGGCGAAAAACTGATGAACAACGTACATTTGGCATTGTTAGCCGTTTCTTTAGGCGGAGTCGAAACCTTAATTCAACATCCGGCATCCATGACACATGCCGCCGTCAGCAAAGAGAATAAATTAGCCGCAGGAATTACCGACGATTTGGTGCGATTTTCCGTAGGAATAGAAGACGTAAACGATATTATCGAAGATTTAAAAAACGGACTAAATAAAATTTAAAATGTTTGATATAGATAAAATAAAATTACCTGCAAAGCATATTATTGCTGTTGCTTCGGGAAAAGGTGGAGTGGGAAAATCAACAGTATCGGTAAATTTAGCTATTTCATTAGCACGTCAAGGATTTAAAGTCGCTTTAGTAGATGCCGACATCTACGGACCTTCGGTGCCAAAAATGATGGGATTAGAAGAAATGACACCGACAGTAGAAATCGTCAACGAAAAAGAAAGCATGACGCCATTGGAAAAATACGGTGTACAAGTAATGTCATTGGGATTTTTTATGCAAAAAGGACAAAGCGTTATATGGCGAGGTCCTTTAGCGGCAAATGCCATTCTACAATTGTTTGAAAACACAGTTTGGGATAATCTCGACTATATGATTATTGATTTCCCGCCCGGGACAGGAGACATACAATTAACTGTATTACAAAGACTAACATTGACAGGAGCAATCATTGTAACAACCCCGCAAGACATATCGCTCATTGATGCCCGCCGTGCTATTGACATGTTCTTAAAAGACGGCATCGCTATTCCTTTGCTTGGAATAGTTGAAAATATGTCGTGGTTTACACCTAAAAATCATCCCGAAGAAAAATATTTTATTTTTGGAAAAGGCGGTGGCGAAAAATTAGCCGAAGAATACAATACACCTCTACTTTGTCAAATTCCATTAGTAGCCGACGTAGGCGAAGCTGCCGAACAAGGGAAAAGTATATTCAATCAAGAAAATAAAATTTTTGTAGATAACTTTCTTAAAATGACCGATAAACTGATAGAAAGTTTATAATTCTTTCATTTTAAAATACTAAGACAAAGGATTTAATTGGATTTTCCGATAAATTCTTTGTCTTTTTTTAGTAATTGCAATTACACGACTGTGAAAAATAAAAAGTTGTATGGGGAAGTAAAGCCTGCAATTCTTCTTTTCGCAAATCGTTCATATAAATAACACGCATATCGACTATACGCAATGTATTTTTCAAAGCCGATATTTCGGCAGGAAAGGCAACAATAGAATTACTCCATATATCCAAATATTCTAATTTTTTCAAAAATTGAAAAGAAGCAGGTAATTCAACCAAATAGTTTTGACTTAAATTCAAATGTGTTAAATTCACTAACTTCCCTATTTCTACAGGCACTACACTTATTCGACAATTAGAAATCTCTAATATGACCAAATTGGTCAAATCAAAAATATCCATAGGAATATTTTTTAATCGCATTCCTTTTAAATGAAGTTCCTGTAAATTTTTAAATCGGCTCAATTCTTCGCCCAAATTCTTTATTTTTTTCCATTGCAAGGATAAACGCAATACACTATCGGAATGAATAGTATTGGTTTCTTTTAAGGATTTATACATTTTCTCTTTCGACAACGCCAAAGAGTCGAGCAACTGAGCATTCACATTTACAGCGAATAAGCATATTATAAATACAATAATCTTTTTCATTTGTTGTTAATATTTTCAATTAGCAAATATAATTTATTTTTCTTTATGAATTTAATTTTTACAAAATAAATTTATCCCTTTTAAAAGTCCTTATAATTACGTATTTTTGCAAAAAAAAAATGGCAGTAAACAATAACAGCGAACTTTATCACTCTTTACGTAAACAATACCCTGTTTTTACTTATCATGCTTATCATTACGGTTTGGATAAAGATAAGAATCTTTGTATTAGCTTCGATTTTAGCATAGGCGAAACAATTCATTTCCGACCTCAATCTAAAATACAATACCACCCCATTTTCGAACAGTTTTATAAAAAAAACAACTTAAGCGAACTCGACAACTTAATTTTTAATATTGGAATGATAGAGTTAATCAGTTATTGGAAATGTACCTGCTCGCCAACCATCATAATCAAAAGCGGACTGCTTGACAGAAAAGCAATTGGATGGTGGAAAAAATTGTACTACCACGGATTAGGAGAGTTTTTTTATTGCAATAATATAACAACGGATACTAAAAGTTTTGCAACTATCGACTGCCACAGCGAAAAGAAATTCGAGAAAAAACAGTATTTGTTGAACGATGAAACTATTATCCCCGTAGGAGGCGGAAAAGATTCGGTTGTAACATTGGAATTATTAAAAAACAAAAACAACATTCCTTTGATTATCAATCCGAGAGGAGCAAGTTTGGCTTGTGTAGAAAAAAGCGGATATTCGGATAATTTCCTCAACATTCAACGTACGATAGATGCTGACTTATTAGAATTAAACGATAAAGGTTTCTTAAACGGACACACTCCTTTTTCGGCAATGTTAGCATTTTACAGCATACTGACGGCGGTGCTTTCGTGCAAAAAAAACATTGCACTATCCAATGAATCAAGTGCCAACGAAGCAACGGTGAAAGATTCGGATATTAATCATCAATATTCAAAATCAATTGCTTTTGAGAAAGATTTCCGAGATTATGTATACAATTACATTAATGAAGACATTAATTATTATAGCTTTCTACGTCCTCTGAGCGAACTGCAAATTGCTTTGCTGTTTTCTCAGTTCTCGGCTTATTTCCCGGTATTTAAAAGTTGTAATGTAGGAAGTAAAACCGACATTTGGTGTTGTAATTGCTCTAAGTGCTTGTTTACTTTTATTATCTTATCGCCTTTTCTATCTCCGACTGTATTAAAGACTATTTTTTCAGTCAATTTATTCGACAAGGAGAATCTTATCCCTACATTGCAAGAACTAATCGGAGAAACAGAGGCAAAACCTTTTGAATGTGTCGGAACTATTGAAGAAGTTTGCATCGCTTTATGCGAAAGCATTCAACAATATAAAACACTACCTCCTCTTTTGCATTACTTTAAAAACACATCTCACTACCAAACATTTAAAAACATCTCCATACAAGATGTTTTAGCAACTTCCGAATTAAATCATTTTTTACCGCTACTGACCGACAAAAACAGTATTAAAAAGATAAAGGAAATTCTATCGAAATAAGCGAGAGCAAGCCTTTCCATCTTACTCCACCCTATCCTCGCCTAATTACCCCTCTAAATCTCTCCAAATTACCCCTCCCTGCCCTCCCCAAGTGGGGAGGGTTTTGTTTCACAGCGTATTGCAAGTTTATTGCGTTGTAGGTTAAGTGCATTTTTTTATGTTATTTCGTTTTTTTTTGCGGTGTTATTTGCAGTATATTTTTTCATAAAAATTCACATATATTATTAATTTCCTACACCCATAATTCCTCCTTTTATTATATTTCCAGCTATTTTAGGTGGATATACACATTTTTCTAAATATGTTTTATTTATATCTATGTTATAGATATTTAATGTATTAATATATTGTTCTTCGTATATAGAATTATTATTATTTTTTGTATATAATTTCCCTAAGCAATCTCCATTTTTGGAATAAAAAATTGCAAGTTCAGAACAATGATTACACATTATACCACCTTGACCACTTAAATAATATAATACGTCATCATTTATTGGTATTATCATTAACCACTGAATCACATTTTCAGGAATAATAACTTTTCCATTATTTGCTAAAACAACACATTTCTTCATAGCTGGAACATCAGTAATATGTATAATTTTTCTATTTTTTCGAAATATTAATAATTGCCTAAATACAACAGGCTGAAATTCTGTGATATCTCTATCGATTATACTGTCTGAATAAAGATAATTTTTAATCTCAATAGAATATTCACCCATTGAATCTGTAATTGAATAAATTGTATCATTTTCCCATTTTATTTTATTCGAAATTATTAAATTATTGTCATTTGAGGTTGTGTTAGGGGCTTCATCTATATTATCAATTTGAGATTGTACTTTTTTTGCACTTTTATTATCACAAAATATCATTAAAATGACGCATAACATAAAAAAAGAAATTGTTTTCATATTTGTTAAATGTATATTTTCTTTTGTGAATTAAATAGAATTTGAATAAATATTATATTACATATTTTTTTGCAAAGCAAGAATAGATGCCACTTGTAGTTCTAAAATTAAATTTTCTTTTAAGTGTCCCCTCTATTAGGACAGTTTTTTTATTTTTTTAACGTTACAAAAATATACTTTTATTTGATTTCTTACTCTTTTTTATCATAAATTTAAGAAAATTAAAAAGAATAAGGTGGGGTGCTGCCCAGTACCAGTTAGTACCACCATGCCAATATTCCCTTATTGTCAAATTCTCCTAAGCTATTCATTTGTTTTGATGCAACATACTTTTTATTTTTTCCATTTATCTCATAAATAGAAAGAGTATTCCCTTCTGTGTGCTTTTCATACATAGTATACCATCGAGGTTGAGAACCGGGTGAATAATATGGGAATATTTCTTTATAATTTGTCACGAGTTCCTTTATTTCATTAAAAGGGTTATCATAGTTTTTAATATCATCTCTCGCAATAGATAAAATTAAACAATCTTTTTTTGTATGTACATAAATACCACTATTCCTCCTCTGATTGCTCCTTTTTAAACTGTCTGTTAAATAACCAGTTTTATGTATATAAAAATATTCATATTCAATAATGGTATCATTATAAATGAATTTTTCACAAATTGTTTCTAAAAAGGGTAGTTCTTCTTCAATTTGTAGTTTTGTGTACCAATAATCTCCTTTGTTTACATATTATAATGGTTCCCTTTTTTAGGACAACAAAATAAAAAAAATTAACGTATAAATAATTAAAAAGTTGTCTTATGGAAAAAAGGTCAAGAAAAAAGTTTAGCTCCTCTTTTAAATCAAAAGTGGCG
>JAAYQB010000153.1 GCA_012519525.1 Bacteroidales bacterium
GAAGAATTAAAACCTGGTATTTATACAGTTACGGTTGTTGATAAAAATAATTGCCCTGAAAAAACAAAAGATTATGAAGTAACTATTTTAGAAAATCCTATCGTATCGGTAGATAAATTAACACATGAAACATGTACGAAATCGAATGGTGCTATTAAAGTATTTACACGTAATCCTATACCGCCATTATCTTATTCATGGTATTATAACAATGAGCCATTGGATATAGCTACTCCGGATGATTCAAAAACCGGATTGAAAGCAGGAAGTTATAAAGTTATAGTATTAGCCGGTAATAATCCTAATTGTGTAGATACAGTTGAAACTCATATTTTTGATCATCCTATTCCTGAAATAACTTTGGATACGAATTCGCCTGAATACTGTCATCGTTCAGATGGCTATTTAGCAATATCTGTAAAAGCTTACTTTAATGATTCGGTAGATTATAATGATTCTTTAATTTACATGTGGGATCCAGGCAATGGAGATGAATATTATATTGATAGTTTACCAACGGGTACTTATACTGTAACGGTTAGCGATAGAGTTTGTGAAAATTCAGCTACTTATGATGTAGCATTTGTCGAAGGTCCTGTAGCTGATTTTGTAGCTAATAGTTATAATGTAGCTACAAATATTATGTTTACATTGACAGATAATACCAAAGGTAAGCCTATTATCTGGTTGTGGGATCTTGGAGATGGAACTACGGAAAGTGGTAGTGTTGCTCGAGTAACTTATTCAGAGGTAGGAGATTATTATGTTACTTTGTACGTAGAAGATGCCAATAGATGTTTTGATAGTATTACTAAAAAAATACACGTTTACAAAGAACTAACGGTTTATATTCCCAATGCTTTTACACCTGGTAAAGAGGGTGAAAATCAAATCTTCAAGCCAAAGATGTCTGAATATGTAGAAGAAGGTTATTTATTAGAAGTATTTGATCGTTGGGGACAAAAAGTCTTTAAAACTACTAATACGGAAGAGGGATGGGATGGAAATATTGATGGTAAACCGGTAACATATACTACCGTTTATTCTTATCGTATAATAGCAAGAGACTTTACCGGACGGGATCATGAATATATTGGTCATGTAACTTTAATTAAATAAATTATTGTAAAAAATGCTACAATAAGAGAGAGACATTGTATATGATCTCTCTCTTTTGTTTTTATAACATTGGTTAATAAGAATTATTTTATTTATTTAAACAATAAGAATGCTGTTTTTACATTAATATTTTAATGTATTGCTTTGTATAATATGAAACAATTCTATCTGTTTGTTCTTCTTACTTTTTTTTCTGTGTATGTATATGCCACACATGAACGGGCAGGAGAGATTGTATATGAGCATGTTGGAGGACTGACCTATAAAATTACTCTTATTACTTACACTTATAGTCCAAGTCCGGCCGATAGGGATGAATTGGAAGTGTTATGGGGTGATGGGACTTCTAATATGCTCAAAAGGACATCAAAAATAAATATGGGAAATGAAGTGCAAAAAAATGTATATATAGGAACTCATACTTATCCTGCAATGGGTTCTTATATTATATCAATGGAAGATCCTAATCGTAATCAAGGAATTATTAATGTTCCAAATTCTGTTGATATTCCGTTTTATATAGAATCGGAGTTAATTATTAATCCATTTTTTAATTATAACAATTCTCCCGTACTTGAAAATCCCCCTATTGATATTGGTTGTGTAGGCAAGCCATTTTATCATAATCCGGGAGCAGTTGATTTGGACGGAGATAGCTTAGTGTATTCTTTAGTGAAGTGTAGAGGTTATAATGGACAAGATATACCGGGCTATACAATGCCATCGGCATCTAATAGTATTGGTATTAATGCAAAAACGGGTGATTTTTATTGGGATTCTCCTATATTACAAGGTGAGTATAACATAGCTATTTTAATAGAAGAGTATAGATATGGTGTGAAAGTAGGTTCTGTTGTACGTGATATGCAAATTATTATTATGGCGTGTGATAATAATCCACCTATAATAGAAACGATTATGGATACTTGTATTAATGCAGGTGATGTTCTTTCGTTTAAAGTACTTGCGAGAGATGTTGATTTTGCACAAATAGTTACTTTAACAGCTACGAGTTCTATTTTTCATTTGCAAGATTCTTTGGCTCATTTTAATCAGCCTATATCAGGTAGAGACTCGGTTTATACTTATTTTACATGGTATACTAACTGCAATCATATTCAAAAACAACCTTATACTATTGTTTTTAAAGCCAAGGATAATGGAGCTCCTGTTAGTTTGGTAAGTATTAAAACTGTAAGCGTACAGGTGGTTGCTCCCGCACCAAAAAACGTACAAATTGCATCGTTTGAAAAGACAGCTATTCTATCTTGGGATTCTACTTGTAGTAATGCTGCCGGATATAAAATATATCGTAGAGAAGGAAGGTCGGGCTTTGTGCCTTCGCATTGCGAAACAGGTGTTCCCGCTTATACTGCATATAAGTTAATAGGACAAAATAAGTCGCAAAGCAATACGGTTTTTGTGGATGATAATAAAGGTTTAGGCTTAAACCATGGAATAGAATACTGCTATCTCGTAGTAGCTTATTATGAGGATGATGCAGAAAGTTATGCCTCGCAAGAAGTGTGTGTGATGATAGAAAAATATCTTCCTGTAATTACAAATGTGAGTGTGGAAAAAACGGATTTAAAAAATGGGAAAATATTCTTAAAGTGGATATTGCCAACAAATATAGACTCAGTACAGTATCCCGGTCCTTATTCTTTATCATTAAAACGTTCAAAAAATGATTCGTCAAATTTTGTAACAATACATAGTTTTTCCGGATTTAACGATACAACTTATTTAGATACGTTATTAAACACCAAGGAAAATAAGTATTATTATCAATTAGGAATGTATAATAATACAAGTTCACCGTTTTTAATAGATTATTCAGATAGGGCATCTTCTGTTTTTTTAACAATTGATTCAACAGATCAAGCATTGTTGTTGTCGTGGGAAGAAGATGTTCCATGGCACAATCCATTTTATACTATTTTTAGATTGAATGAACAAACTTTAACTTTTGATTCTATAGGAATAACTAATCAATCTTATTATAAAGATGAAAATTTAATAAATGGCAGTGAATATTGTTACTATATTCGTTCTATAGGTTATTACGATGATACAACTATTGTAAGACCGCTTTATAATAAATCTCAAATACAATGTGCAATACCGTATGATAATGTGGCACCTTGTACTCCTGTTTTAAAAGGAGAAACAGATTGTTATAACATAGAATTAGAATGGTATCTGCCAAATGATACTTGTTTGGAAGATATAGTTAAATACTATATTTATTATACGAATAATATAAATGAGGATTATCGTATTTTAGATACTATACACGACAAATACCAACAAAATCATATAATGAAAAACTTAAAATCAATAGTAGGATGTTTTACTATTGTAGCTGTTGACACTATTGAAAATCAAAGTAAGTTTAGCAATAAAATATGTTTTGATATAGATTTATGTAATCCCTATCGTTTACCTAATATTTTTTCTCCCAATGGAGATGGTGTAAACGATGTGTTTATGCCATTTCAACCCTATGAAATGGTTGAAAGCGTCAATATGCGTATTTATAATCGATGGGGTAATTTAGTTTTTAAAACAAATAATCCTGATATTCTTTGGGATGGAACAAATCAAAGTAATAATAAAAAGTGTGTAGACGGAGTTTATTATTATGCGTGTGATGTAAAAGAATACACTCTTTATGGTCTGCGTACACGATTTTTACAGGGAAGTATAACAATAGTCAGATAAAAATAAAATATAAATAATTATGTTTACAGGAATTGTTGAAAAAACAGGTAAGGTAGTTGATATTATTCGTGAAAATACCAATGTGCATTTTGTGATAGAGGTAGATTTTGCTCATGAACTTAAAATAGACCAAAGTATGAGTCATGATGGTTGCTGTTTAACGATAGTGAAAATAGACAAAGAAAAAAATCAATATGTTGTAACAGCCATGCAGGAAACCTTAATCAAAACGAATTTGGGAACATGGAATATCGGTTATGAAGTGAATTTAGAGCGTAGTATGAAAATGGATGGACGTTTTGATGGGCATATCGTACAAGGGCATGTTGATCAAACGGCACGCTGCATAAAGGTTGTTGATGAAAACGGAAGTTGGAGATATTATTTTGAATACGACCCTCAAGAAAATAATATCACTGTTCCCAAAGGTTCTATTTCGGTTAATGGTGTAAGTTTGACGGTTGTGGATTCGGAAAAAGGAATGTTTTCAGTTGCTATTATCCCTTATACTTATGAAGTTACTAATTTCCGTAATTTTAAAGTAGGAACCATTGTGAATATAGAATTCGATGTGTTTGGTAAATACGTTGCTCGTTTATTAGAGCAATATTTTGAAAATGAAAAGAAGTAATAAAAACAATAGCTATGAGCAATGCCATAAATTTTACAGCAAAAGATATACAACAGATAGAGCAGCTTGGTTTATCTGTTGACGAAGTAAAGAATCAAATAAGTATTATCACTAAAGGTAATTGTTTTGTGCACGTTACTGCACCTGCGACTTCGTCTAAAGGTATAAAAGTATTGACTAAAGAAGAACTTAATCAATATATAGTTGCTTTTGACAAAGAAATTACAGATAAAAAGTTGTTAAAGTTTGTTCCTGCTTCGGGGGCAGCTACTCGCATGTTTAAAGATATTTTTAATTTTTACGAAAAACACACACCTCAATCAAATGAGACAGTCTCTTTTTTAAAGCAAGGTTTTTTGTTAATAAAAAACTTAGATAAATTTGCTTTTTATCAGCCATTAAAACAATCGCTTGCTGAAAAAAACATTAATATAGAAAAACTATTAAATGAAAGAGATTATAAGCCGATAGTTCAAGATTTATTGTTTAAAGAGGGCTTAAACTATGCTTCTTTACCGAAAGGTGTATTGATATTTCATCAATATGCACAAGAATTGCGAACGGCTTTTGAAGAGCATTTGGTAGAAGGAAGTTTATATGCTAAAAACACTGACAATAAAGTGTACTTGCACTTTACCATATCGCCCGAACATACTGATTTATTTAATCGTTTATCAAGTAGAGTAGTTGAAACTTACGAAAAACGATTCAAGGTAAATTATAGCATCGATTTTTCTTACCAGTCGCTTAGGAGTAATACAATTGCATTAACGGAAGATAATCAATTGTTTAGGAATGAAGATGGAAGTTTGGAATTTCGTCCGGGAGGGCATGGAAGTTTATTGGAAAATTTATCAAGTTTGGAGGCAGATGTTATTTTTATTAAAAACATTGATAATGTTACCACCGATGAAAGGAAAGATGACACCATTGTATATAAAAAAGTACTAACAGTTTTGCTATTACAATTACAACGGCAATGCTTTAAGTATTTACAAGCTATAGAAAATAAAACTATGACAACAGAAGAATTGCTTGATGCGGATGCGTTTATACAGAAGGATTTGCAGATTTTGTTGTCTGAAAATTATCATAATTTAAATAAAGACTCAAAACAAAACATATTATTTGATATGCTAAATCGTCCTATTCGGGTTTGCGGTATGGTAAAGCGAGAAGATGAGCCGGGAGGGGGACCATTTTGGACTCAAGATACGAATGGGAAAACATCACTTCAAATAGTAGAAACTTCTGAAATAAATTTAAACGATAGCAGTCAATTACAAATATTAGAAAATTCCGAATATTTCAATCCTGTTGATTTAGTGTGTGGAATAAAAAATTATAAAGGAGAAAAATTTAATTTATTAAAATACACAGATAAAAGTCGTTATTTTATTTCATTAAAATCGAAAAATGGCAAGAATTTAAAATCACTCGAACATCCCGGTTTATGGAATGGTGCTATGTCGGATTGGATAACTCTTTTTGTTGCAGTTCCTTTATCTACATTTACACCCGTCAAAACCGTTAATGATTTGTTGAGAAAAGAACATTTAGTGTAAGAGATTGTTTAGCAGATGTAAGGGGTTAGTCTGTAGTTAAATTTCACCTAATACTTTAGACTAAATTTATTCTTTTGTTATTGTTACAACCGTTCTACGGTTTTGCTGTCTTCCTTTTTCGTCATCGTTGCTTGCAATGGGTTGTGTATCGCCATAACCTTTTATAGTTATTCTTTTTTCGTTGATACCTTTACTGACAAGATAATTTTTTACGGCTTTTGCTCTGTTTAGTGAAAGTGTAAGATTAGATTCGGCAGAGCCTATATTATCCGTATGTCCGCCGATTTCGATTTCGTAACCGGGTTTGATTTTCAATAATTCGACTAGATTATTTAAAGATTTATAAGATTCGGGACGCAGAGTTGATTTGTTAGTGTCGAAAAAAACGTCTTCTAATGTATAGGTTTTTGGAGGATTATAGCTGATATTGAGTTGATAAGTGAAAATGCCTTTTTTATCAGGAATTGGCATTTCATCATATTTAGTATTACCTCCGATAGTTTTATATATGATAGTATAGGTGTCTCCTTCGGGAATAAGTAGCGAAACTTTTCCTTTGCTATCCGTAATTCCTGTAAACGATTTTTTTGTTTTTTGCCCAATTAGAGAGATACTTTCGCCTGCACGGGGATTGCCTTCCATACTACTTACACTCACGTGTAATAGGGCATGGGTTTCTGTGGCTTCTAAAGGTTGAGATTGACCATTGAAGTACATTGAAAATAATAAGAGGTAAATGATAATAGGTGTAATTTTCTTTTCTAACATTTTTATTTCTTTTTTATAACCGTATTTCCGTCTTCATCGATAAAAGTTTTTTTATTATTTATGGATACTTCTGCCCAAAAAGGATGTTTTTCTCCATAATTTCCAATACTATCGTATATGGGTGCTACAACTTCTTTTCCATTTAAATCAATAAAACCGTATTTATTATTAAGTTTTACTAATGCCCATTCCTTATGGTTATTGCTATTAAATTTGTATATTTTATCGTAGCGTGGTTTTACCACTTCTTGTCCCAAGGTATCTATAAAACCATAGCGATTATTAAGTTTTACTAATGCCCAATTAGATTGATATTCACTGTAATTATAGATTTTGTCGTAAATACAAGGAACTATTTCTTTTCCTTTTTCGTTGATAAAGCCATATTTGTTTTTTAACTTGATTTTTACCCAATCTACTATTTTATTTTTACATCTATATAAATCATCGTATTTAGGAGCAACAACTTCTTCTCCTTTTTCATTGATAAAGCCGTATTTATTGTTTAGTTTTACTTCTGCCCATCCATAGCGGTAATAGTTAAAGTATAATGGTCCCCTTTTTTAGGACAACAAAATTAAAAATTTAACGTATAAATAATTAAAAGTTGTCTTATGGAAAGAAGTTCAAGAAAAAAGTTTAGCTCCTCTTTTAAATCAAAAGTGGCA
>JAAYQB010000154.1 GCA_012519525.1 Bacteroidales bacterium
TATTTACTTAGATTTATTGAATTTATCAGTATCTTTAAATCTGCTGTCAAGGCTTGTTAAATTTTGTCATTAATTTGTTTTTCATTTGCTAACTGTCCGCAGGCAGCGGCAATATCTTTGCCTTTGCTCAGTCGCAGATTGACGACTAAATTTTTTCGTTCCAAAAAATCGATAAATGATTGTACTTTTTCTTTATTGCTTTTCTTATAAGCAGCATAAGCATGAGAATTGTATTCGATAAGGTTGATTTTTACGGGAAAATTTTTACAAAAATTGGCTAATAATTGTGCATCTTTTATGCTGTCGTTGATGTTGTTTAGTAAAAGATATTCGATAGAAATACGCAATTTTGTTTTTTGGTAATAGTATTTTAATGCCTCTGAAAGTTGCGGTAAAGGATTGGTTGTATTAATGGGCATTAAAGTAGTACGAAGTTCATTATCAGCGATATGTAACGAAATGGCTAAATGTATTCTTATGTTATCATCGGCTAAGCGTCGTATGCCTTCTGCTATACCTGAAGTTGATAAAGTGATTCTGTCTTTCGACATTCCTAAACCTGAAGGGGAAGTTATATGATTAATTGCTTTGATAACATTTTCATAATTCAACAAAGGTTCTCCCATTCCCATCCAAACGATGTTGCTTATAGGATGTCCAAAATGTTGTTTGCTTTCTTCGTTGGCAATAAATATTTGTTCATACATTTCGTAATCCGACAGGTTGCGTTTAAAACCGAGTTTTGCCGTTGCACAAAAATGACATCCTAATCCACAACCGACTTGCGATGAGACACATACTGTTGTTCGATTATTGGAAGGAATGAGTACTGTTTCTATAAGATGATTATCAGCCAATACAAAGCCGTATTTAATACTTTTGTCCGCACTTTGTTGTTTGTCGGCAAGCGTGAGTTTATGTAGAGAAAACTCGTTTTTTAGAGCTTCACGAAGGGAAAGAGGAAGGTTAATCATTTTATCAAAAGAAGCGACATTTTTTTTCCATACCCATTCGTATATTTGTTTAGCTCTAAATGATTTTTCAAAACGAGCAACTACCCATTCGGATAGTTGCTCTATGTTTAATGTTCTTATATCGTTCATGGGATTACCCCAATAAGTAATGATTATCCTTTATAAAAAGGCATTTTAACGGTTATCGCTTTTAATGCTTTTTCTCTGATTTTTATATAAATTTCGGTTCCGACTTTAGCATATTCGGTTTTTATTAAAGCAGTTCCTATCGGTTTTTTTACCGAAGGACCTTGTGTGCCGGAACAAACATGTCCGATTACATTATTGTTTTCGTCCAAAACCTCATAATCTTGACGTGGAATGCCTCTGTCTATCATTTCGAAGCCGACAACTTTTCGCTTAACACCTTCTTGTTTTTGTTGTAATAAATTAGCTTTATTGACAAAATCTTTATGGTCAACAAATTTGGTTATCCAACCCAAGCCTCCTTCAAGGGGTGAAATGCTATCGTTGATTTCATGTCCGTATAAGCAAAATCCCATTTCGAGACGTAAAGTATCGCGGGCACCTAATCCGATAGGTTTAATATCAAACTCTTTTCCTGCTTCAAATACGGCATCCCATATTTTTAAAGCATCTTCGTTTTTAAAATAAATTTCACAGCCTCCTGCTCCGGTATAGCCTGTTGTAGAAAATAAAACATTAGGAACGCCTGCAAAAGTTAAATATTTGAATGTGTAATATTCCATATTTTCAATAGGTTCATCGGTTAATTTTTGCATAGCTTTTAAAGCCAAAGGTCCTTGAACAGCTAATTGTGAGATTTCGTCGGAAGCATTGTATAATTCCGCTCCGATTTTTTTGTTTTGTTCTACTAACCAATTCCAATCTTTTTCAATATTGGAAGCATTGACAACGAGTAAATACTCTTCTTTATTGATGCGATAAACAAGAAAATCATCAACGATTCCTCCTGTTGTATTAGGGAAACAAGCATATTGAATTTTTCCATCTGTTAAAACACTTGCATCGTTAGAAGACACCCATTGTACAAGTTCTAAAGCTTTTGGACCTCTTACATAAATTTCGCCCATGTGCGAAACATCAAATACTCCTACTGCTTTACGTACATGTTCATGCTCAATAACAAGTCCTTCGTATTGAATAGGCATATAAAAACCTGCAAATTCGACCATTTTTGCGCCAATTTCTTCGTGCTTTTTGGCATATACTGTGTATTTCATATATTTAATATTTAAACAATTGTAATAATTGATTTCAATTTTTTGTAATTATGCAAATTTATACAAATTTTCAATGTGTTTTTATTTATCGTTTTCGATTTCTTGTAATTAATATTTTATTACAAAAATACAATTATTATTCGATAAAAGTAAATGATTTTTCGCTTTGCACAGAATAACAATAAGTTCAATTAAAAATCAATCCATAAAACACATAATTTGCCATAAAAAAACCACCCTTGCGGATAGTTTTTAATAAATA
>JAAYQB010000155.1 GCA_012519525.1 Bacteroidales bacterium
AACGAGTATAGACGTAGACCAAACCATACACGATCTTCAAAAAAGGCAAAGTTTACAGTCAATACAATCGACGATTGACAGTTTAAGGTATTATAAAAATTACGTTTATAACGATATAACACGTATTTGCTTTCCAAATAATAACTATAAATTTTTCGATAAACTTTTTGAAACCTTAGAAAATTCGAAGAAAGGTGAGACGGTAACCATTATGCATTATGGTGATTCTCAAATAGAAATGGATCGTATTTCGAGTTTGTTACGCCAGCGTTTGCAGGAAAGATTTGGAGGAATGGGAGCGGGGATTCATCCGCCTATTCAGACCATTCCTACTTTTACGACGAGTCAAAGTTATTCCGGTAGTTTACAGCGTTATGTTGTGTATGGCGACACCTCGCAGCCTCGTGCCGCTCATAGACGTTACGGCTTATTGGGAACATTTGCTCAAGTGTATGATAATGCAACCATTACATTAACGGCGAGCAGCGGGAAAAGAATACAAGAGAACGCAAAAACTTTTCAGCAAGTGCGTCTTATAGTCGGGAACAATCAAGGAAAATTTTCGGCGATTTGTAGAAATCAAACCCGAACCATTAATACCGCTAAAAGAGGGCTTACGGTTTTAAAATGGGAATTTGATGAGCCGATTTCTCGTGCTTCGCTTGTATTGAACGGAACTGCTGAAATATACGGCATATCGTTAAGCGGTAAAAACGGAGTAACACTTAGCAATGTTCCGATGCGTGGAGCTTCGGGAACCATATTTACGCGTATTGATTCGGCATTGTTAACTCAGTCGTATCAGGCGATGAATGTGCCATTGATTATTATGCAATACGGCGGCAATATGATGCCTCAGATTAATAGCGATAAGGCGATAGATTCCTATATGCGAAATATCGCAAAGCAAATTCAATATTTAAAGCGGGTTAATCCGAGAGCTGAAATATTGTTTATCGGTCCTTCGGATATGGCAAAACGAATTGACGGACAGATACAAACATATACCTATCTTCCGAAAATGAACGATGCATTGAAAGAAACCGTATTGAAAAACGGTGCTGCTTATTGGGATTTATTCAATGTGATGGGAGGGAAAAATTCGATGATACAATGGGTAAAACACTCGCCGCCATGGGCAGGTCCTGATTATGTTCATTTTACGGAGTTAGGAGCCATGGAAATAGCCAATATATTGTCCAATAGTTTTCTTATCCATCATGATTTTTATCAGCTTCGAAAACGTCAAAATCCTGCAGTTATTGATAAATTTATGCAATTAGATTAATGAAAAATCATTTTCTTTTCTTTTTAATTATCTTGTTTTTTGCTGAAGTGCAATCGCAATCTTTATTAAAAGAAATTGAAAATAAAGATATTATTAAAGGAACCAATCAACTTTTTTTTCCGACGAATAACAGACTGCCTCTTTTTTTTAAAAAAATGGACCGATTAATTTTTGAAGGAGAAGGGAAAATAAACATTCTGCACATAGGAGGTTCTCATGTGCAAGCAGGTGTTTTCAGTCATGCTGTTTATCATAATTTATTGTCGGTATTTCCGCATATAACCGGCGGTTTAGGGATTGTATTTCCGTTTTCGGCAGCTAAAACAAATAATCCTTATGCTTTTACAACAACTTACGACGGGAAATGGTTGTCGCTTAGAAATGTAAACAGGGAAATTCCTTATCCTTTGGGTTTAAGCGGCATGTTGATTGTTTCTCAAGACGAAGATGCAAAAATAGGAATTGCAGCTCGCACCAACGGAAATACTTGTTTCGAATTGAACAGTATACGCTTATTGGGCTATTGCGATTCGGGATATGTAAAACCTTTGCTATCTACTGATTCGGATACGATTGAAGGGGTGTACGATAGCATTTCCAAATCTTATCTTTTTACATTAGAGAAGTATGTCGACAATTTTTGTGTTTCATTTGAAAAGATAAACGACACTTTATGGGAGCCGTTTTATGTAAGAGGGTTTATTGTAGAAAATCCGTTTTCGGGAATTACTTATCATGCCGTAGGAGTGAATGGGGCGAGTGTTCCGTCTTATTTAAAATGCGAATACTTTGAAAACGACTTGTCTTTTATAAAACCGGATTTATGCGTATTTGCAATCGGAATTAATGATGCGAGCGGAGATGCATTCGATACGGTTGTTTTCAAAAAAAATTACGATGCTCTGATTCAAAGAATATATTCGGTATCGCCTGATTGTGAGTTTATTTTTATAACGAACAACGACAGTTATAAGCGTCATAGAAAGCGTTATTATAATAATACGAATGGATTGTTGGCAAAAGAAGCATTTTATCAATTGGCTGAAAAATACAATGCGGGAGTTTGGGATTTGTTTTCCTTGATGGGTGGTCTGCAATCGATGAAACAATGGGAAGAGGAAGGCTTATCGCAGAGAGATAAAGTACATTTTACGTCAAAGGGATATAGATTGGTAGGCGATTTGTTTTATAATGCTTTAATAACAGAGTATATACATTATTTAAAAGAGTATAGCAAGCGATATGGAAATTAATAATATTATCAATTATTTATATACAATATTTTCGTTCAACGAAAATCAGCCTCTTTTATTTACGCAGTTTTATTTTTGGGCATTTTTTGCTATCGTATTTGCTTTTTTCAGTATGCTTCATAATAAACTTTTATTAAGAAGTATATTCCTGCTTTTTGTCAGCTTGTTTTTCTACTTTAAAACGAGTGGATTGTTTGTCCTTATGCTTGTTTTTGCCATTGTTTTTAATTTTTTTACGGCTCGAAGAATAGAAAAAGTAGAGACAGCCATAAAGAAGAAAATATATTTGATATTTAGCGTAGTCATTGATTTATCGGTCTTGTTTTATTTCAAATACGCTTATTTTTTCACGGATATATACAATAACTTATTTTCAACGAATAATCAAATAATCAATTATTTGGCTCAATGGTCTAATAATTTGATAGGGACACATTTTACCGTAGATGTTATTTTATTGCCTGTCGGGATTTCGTTTTTCACATTTCAAATCATTAGCTATGTAGTAGATGTTTATAGAGGACGATTGAAAGCCGTTACCAATATATTTGATTTTGGTTTTTATGTGTCGTTTTTCCCGCAATTGGTGGCAGGACCTATTGTGAGAGCCAATGTTTTCATTCCTCAGATTCGTCAAAAATTTTTCCTTAGCGAAAAACAATTCGGCATTGCTGTGTTTTGGATATTGAACGGAATGTTGAAAAAAATGATACTCAGTGATTATATTGCGGTTAATTTCATTGACAGAGTGTTTACTAACCCAATGATGTATACCGGTTTTGAAAATTTAATGGCATTGTTTGGCTATTCATTACAAGTTTATGCCGATTTTTCGGGCTATACCGATATTGCGATTGGCGTAGCCATGCTGATGGGTTTTCATTTGCCTAAAAACTTTAATTCGCCTTATAAAGCGACTAATCCCGGTGATTTTTGGAAGCGATGGCATATATCCTTATCATCTTGGTTAAAAGATTATCTCTATATTCCGATGGGCGGTAATCGCAATGCTACTTTTTCCACTTACTTTTTTATTCTTCTTATTGCATTAATCGTCGTTTTCTTAGCCGATTCTTTATGGGTAACGATAAGTGTCATAGCTTTATTTGTTATAGTATTGTTGTTGTTTATCTTTTCGCCTTCGGCACGAAAATCAATTAACACCAATATTAATTTAATGAATACGATGTTGTTGGGGGGCTTATGGCATGGGGCAAGCTGGAATTTTATGATTTGGGGCGGATTAAACGGTGTAGGAATTGTGATATATAAGTTTTGGCGAAAATTCACTATGTATCAACAAATAGCGATGACATTGCTTTTGTTTTTAGTGTTCTATGCTTGTAATTATTTCTTCCATCGTCCTGCTTTTCAGATAGGTGTTATATGGTCGGGAATAATTTTTGTCGGGACATTGATAAGTGTGATTTATCGTTTAATAACATCTAATTCCACGCTGAAAGGTGTCAATAGGGTATGGGGAATTTTCTTGACCTTTGTTTTTATTACTTTTACTCGCTTGTTTTTCCGTTCGGGTTCAAATCTTAATCCTGCCGAAGCCAATGAAATAGCATGGAATACGGCGAAAGACATGGTCAATCAGATAGGTGGGAAGTGGAACTTTTCGCTCATTCCTTCCATTCTTTATGAGTATAAAAATATTTTTCTGTTGTTTTGCTTGGGAATGATTATTCACTGGTTGCCGGAACGATGGAAAAGATGGTATCGCATTAATTTTGCTTTGTTGCCCAAGCCTTTAATGATATTGGTGATAGTGATAGCCGTATTTATTATTTATCAATCTATCACTTCTGATTTACAAGCGTTTATTTACTTCCAGTTTTAAAGTATCGCTTTTCTTATTTTCACCAATTTTTCTAATAGCGTTTCTAATTCGTTAAGAGGTAGCATTGTTGATTTATCGGAAAGAGCTTGTTCGGGCGACGGATGTGTTTCGAGAAAAATACCGTCAAATCCTACCGCAATTCCTGCTTTGGCTAAAGTAGTGAGAGATGCTTTTTTCCCTTTTGTAACGCCGCTTGTTTGATTGGGTTGTTGCAAAGAATGGGTTACGTCTAAAATAAGCGGGCAGTTGTTTTTTCTCATGACATCAATACCGCAAAAATCAACGATTAAATCTTGGTATCCAAATGAAGTTCCTCGTTCTGTTACCATTACTTTTGTGTTTCCTGTCGAGCGTATTTTTTCTACGGCAAATCGTACGGCTTCGGGCGAGAGAAACTGTCCTTTTTTTATATTAATGGGGCGGTTGGTTTGTCCTGCAGCAATAAGCAAGTCGGTTTGTCGGCAAAGAAAAGCGGGAATTTGCAGTATGTCAACATAATTAGCTGCCATGCTTGCTTCTTCCGGGGTATGCACATCTGTTAAAACAGGAATCAATAAAGTGTTCTTGATATCGGATAGAATTTCCAATCCTTTTTTATCGCCTATTCCCGTAAAGGAATGTAAACTCGAACGATTAGCTTTTCGATAAGATGCTTTAAAAATAAACGGAATTTTTAATTTATCGCTAATGTTTTTTATAAAAGAAGCTATTTCCAATGGCATTTGTTCATTTTCGATAACACAAGGTCCTGCTATTAAAAAAAAGTTGGAAGAGGTAGTGTGTTGTAAGTAAGGTAATTGTTGGGATATGTTGTGCATGATATAAAAGGATTTATTCTTAATTTTTTAACGATAGAAATTTTACTTTATTTCAAAATCCGATGTCGTGTTTTTATTTTTCGTATCAATATCGCCGTAAAGGTCAAAATAATCGGCTTTTGTTATGCGAATAGGATAAAATTTTCCTTTTTCACATGTATTGGTTTTTTTAGCAATGAAAACGCTGTTGTCCACTTCAGGCGAATCGAATTCGGTACGTCCGATGTAGTGAGATTTATTTTCATCGTCAACCAAAACTTTTAAGGTTTTCCCTTCTTTTTCTTGGTTTTTTCTCAAAGAAATTTCTTGCTGAATAAACATTAAATTTTCTTTTCTCTCTTCTTTTTCTTTTTTTGAAATAGTGTCTTTCAGCAAATAAGCATTCGTATTTTCTTCGTGTGAATAAGTGAAAACCCCTAATCTGTCGAATTGTATTTCGGCAATGAAGTTTTCAAGCTGTCGGTATATTTTTTTTGTTTCACCCGGAAAACCTGTAATAAAAGAAGTTCGTAAAGCCAAGTTGGGAATTTTAGTCCGAACGGTATCTATTAATGTCCTGATTTCTTTTTCGGTAATAGAGCGTTTCATCGCTTGTAAAACGGCGTCGTTGATATGTTGCAAAGGGATATCCAAATAATTGCAAATTCTTTTTTCATCTTTCATTGTATCAATGACTTCTATTGGAAATTTATTCGGATACATATAGTGCAATCGAATCCATTCCAAAGAAGGAATGTTGAGTAGTTCTTTTAATAATTTATCCAAATACGATTTTTTGTATAGGTCTATTCCATAATAGTTTAAATCTTGTGCGATGAGAATTAATTCTTTTGTGCCGTTCTCGGCTAATAATTCGGCTTCTCTAACAATTTGTTCCAAAGGTTTTGAAATATGTTTTCCTCTTATTTGCGGAATGGCACAGAAAGCACAATTATGATTGCAACCTTCCGAAATTTTTAAATAAGCATAATGATGAGGTGTGCTTAATTCTCTCTTTATTAAGTGGTCAGGGAAAAATTGTGCTTCTAAATACGCTAAGATATTGCTCACATTATGGACGCCGAAAAAGGCATCTACTTCGGGAATTTCTTTTACTAAACTTTGCTTATAGCGTTGGACTAAACAGCCAAATACGATTAGCATTTTGATTTTTCCTTCCGATTTTGCTTTAACACATTCTAAAATCGTTTCGATGGATTGTTCTTTTGCATCGTTGATAAAACCGCAAGTGTTGATGATAGTGATTGGTAAATGTTTTTTTGAATCGAAAACTATTTTAAAATCATTGAGTTTTAGCTGTTTTGCCAATTGTTCCGAATCTACGGTGTTTTTAGAGCAACCCAAAGAAATAAGATTGATTTTTCGCTCAATCAAGGGCGATTTCTTAAAAGATTTTTTCGGCGACTGTATGACAAACTGCTGAATAACTACCATTACTCGAATGATTATTGAGGTTTTTTAGGGGTGGATTTTACGTCTACGAGTACCTTATGTTTTAAGCCGTTTTTGTATTTGACCTTGTACACTATTTTTCCTGTTTCATCATAATAGGTCCAAGTGCCTGTTTTCACTAAATTGTCGTACGAGCCTTGGCATTGTTTTTTCCCGTTAGGATAATATTCTATCCATTTTCCTTTCGGAAGATGATTGGCAAAGCTTTGTTTTCTAACAATTTCTCCTTTTCTTCCATAAAAGCTCCACAAGCCTTCTTTTTTGTCGTTTTTATATTTTCCTGTTTCTAACGGATTGCCTAACTGAGAATATTCTTCCCATTTTCCTTCTTTTTTACCGTTTTTATATTGTCCTTTGCTTCGTAATTTGCCGTTTTCCCAATAGTAAATATAAGTGCCGTTTTTGATATTATTTCGGTATTGAATGCTGTATTTTTTGACTCCCGACGGATACCAGCCTTGCCAATTGTCGCACATTTTTCCCGCATCGAAATAGCCTTCGTCCATTGTTTTTCCATTTTCATACCATTGTATCCAATAGCCTTGCTCTTTGTCGTCAAGAAAAGCACCTTCTCTTTGTTTTTTCCCGTTTTCATACCACGCAATCCACATTCCTTGGCGTTTTCCTTCTTTAAATTGACCGCTTTTCCATTTTTCTCCCGTTTCATAGTAGTAAGTCCATATGCTGTCTTGTAGTCCTTCTATAAATTTTCCTTTACTTCCCAATTTTCCGTTGTCGTGGTAAAAATGCCATATACTATCTTGTAAACCATTGCTTAACTTTCCTTGCATTTCTCTTTTTCCATTTTCATACCACCAAGTTCCTACGCCTTGTAATTGGTTGTGAAAATACGTGCCTTTGAATAAACGTTTCCCGTTAGGGTAAAATTCTTCGCATAAGCCTTCCAATGAGTCGGCTATGTAAGAACATTTTTTGCTTAATTGTCCATTGTTATGATAAAAATTCCATTCTCCATTTTTCAGATAATTTTTAAAAAAACCCGAACATTCGAGAGCACCGTTGGGATACCAACTCGAAAACGTTCCACTATCGGGATAATAATCGGTCCATAGTTGTCCTGTCGAATACCATGTTTTCCAATTGCCTACTCTTACTCCTTCTTTGTAGTAGGCTTCCATTTTTTTATTTCCATTCGAATAGTAATATATCCAAAGGCTGTCTTCTTTCCCGTTAACGAGGGTTCCTTCGCTTTTTTTATTGTTGTTTTCCCAATATTCTATCTGATGTTGTGCGAATAATGTATTGGTAATAAATAAAATAAAAATAAAAAATATCAATCGTTTCATGTTTCTTTATTTTTTTGATTAATAGATTGTTTCAGACAATCTAATGACGATGCTCTTAAGAGTTTTCATCAAAAACGTTTTTTTAGTATATATATTGTAATTGTTTCTCACTACTAATCGACAAAAATTTAAAAGGGGTTTTGACCGAGGTGTTTTCATTTCACGGTGTTATTTACTTTTTTTGTATAATAGAAGAAAGAGTTTGATAAAGTAGTTTATATTCTTTATTTTCAATAATAGCAAGATGTTGTTGCATAATTTTTTTGTCGTTTCTAATAGCAGGACCTGTTTGCACTTTTTCGGGTGCATGGCGTTGTACTTTACGAGCGGTTTCTTCTATCAGTGCTAATAAAATAGAAAAATCCATTCCGTTTTTCTCTACTATTTCTTTGGCAATTCGGTACATAGCATTGGTGAAATTGCATGCAAATACACCCGCCAAATGCAATTGTTTTCGTTGTTCACTGCTGATAAAATGATAGTTATCGGAAAGAATCTTCGCTAATTGCTCGATTTTTTCTTTCGTGATTTGATTGCCGGCTTCTAAACACAAAGGAATTTTTTCAAATGATAAATCAATATTTTTTGTAAATGTTTGAAAAGGATACAGAACGCCTCTGTTTTCTGTAATTGATTGAAATACATTTATGTCAACACTTCCGGAAGTATGTATCATACATTTGTTTTGATAAGGGAAATGTGCAATAACATCTTGGTAAGCATCGTCTTTTATTGAAAACAAATACATATCGGCATTTTCCTTTAACAACGATAAGTTGTCGGTATAAGGAAGATTGAATTCTTCGGCAAGTGTTTTGGCATTGTGAGGGCTATATAATTGTAATACATTGACTTTTTTATGTAGCATTTGCTTAGTTATATGCCAAGCTACGTTTCCGCTGCCAATGATTACTACCGTTAAATTTTGATTGTTTGTCATTTTTTTTAATTATTCACATTTGCAAAAGTAAACTATTTTTCCATATAAAAAAAGAAAATCTATCAAACGAATGGGTAAATTAATCGGATAGAAGCAGTGATGATAGGCGTGTGAGTTGCATACGACTTTAAACCGAAAAAAACGTAAGCCTAAGGCTCTAAAAACGCAGGTTTTTTGTGACAGTTTGTCAGTTATTGTTTATCGGCACAACTTTTGAATTTCGTTATTGCGTTAATATTAAAAATTTTATGGATATGCAAAAAGGAAGCATTAATGTTCAAACGGAAAATATTTTTCCTATTATTAAAAAGTTTTTATACTCTGATAATGAGATATTTTTAAGAGAACTCGTGTCAAATGCCGTTGACGCCACACAGAAACTGAAAGCATTGGTTTCTATGGGTAAAACGGATACCGAATTAGGGGATTTAACCATTGAAATTAAATTGGATACCAAGAAGAAACAATTAATTATTTCGGATAAGGGAATAGGAATGACCGCCGATGAGGTAGAAAAATACATCAACAATATTGCATTTTCAGGTGCGAATGATTTTTTAGAAAAATACAAAGGTGTAGACGCTGCTAATCTCATAGGTCATTTCGGCTTAGGGTTTTATTCGGCTTTTATGGTGGCGGATACGGTAGAAATTCTTACTAAATCTTATCAAAAAGATGCTGTTGCCGTTCGCTGGAAATGTGATGGAAGCACGGAATTTACGCTTAAAGAAGATAAGAAAAGCGACAGAGGAACCGATATTATTTTACATATATCGGAAGAGGCAAAAGAATTTTTAGATGAATACAAAATATTGAATCTGCTGAAAAAATACGGTAAATTTTTACCCGTTCCCATTCGTTTCGGGAACGAGAAAAAATGGGAAAAACCCGAAGGTGAAGAAAAGGAAAAAGAAATAGAAGTTCCTCGTATCATCAACAATACCAATCCTATATGGAAAATAGCCCCTTCGGAATTAAAACCGGAAGATTACGAAAAATTTTACCGTGAACTTTATCCCTATTCTTTTGAACAACCGCTATTCAACATTCATATCAATGTGGATTATCCTTTTAACTTGACGGGAATACTCTATTTTCCAAAAGTAAAAGAACGTATTGATATTCAGAAAAATAAAATACAGTTGTATTGCAATCAAGTATTTATTACGGACAATCTTGAAGGGGTAGTTCCCGAATTTCTGATGCTTTTACACGGTGTGATTGATTCGCCTGATATTCCGTTGAATGTGAGTAGAAGCTATCTGCAAAGCGACAATAATGTGAAGAAAATTTCCGCTCATATTTCCAAGAAAGTTGCCGATAAATTGGAAGAAATGTTTAATACCAACCGAGAAGATTTTGAATCCAAATGGGACGATATTAAAACATTTATCCAATACGGTATTCTTACGGATGAAAAATTTTATGATAGAGCTAAAAACTTTATACTCTTAAAAAATACGGAAAATAAATACTTTACGATTGAAGAATATCAAAAACACATTGAGCTTCTTCAAAAAGATAAAAACGGAACTTTGGTTCATCTTTACCTTACCAATGAAGAAGAACAATATGCCCCATTGATGGAAGCAAAAGAAAAAGGATACGATGTGCTTAATTTTGACGGAATTTTAGACATGCATTTTGTGAACTTTTTAGAGCAAAAAACGGAAAAAACATCCTTTGTCCGTATAGATTCCGATGTGATTGATAAACTGATACAAAAAGAAGATGCATTGCCTTCAAAACTGTCGGAAGAAGAACAAAAAACCATCAAAGAAATAATTGAAAAAAATATTAATAAAGATACGTTTACGGTTGTATTGGAAAACATGCAAGAAACCGATTCGCCGATTTATATTACCAAACCCGAATTTCTTCGCCGTTTCAACGATATGCAAAAAATGACGGGCGAAATGAGTTTCTATGGCATGCAAGCCGATAAAGTCAATCTGAATGTTAATGTCAATCACCCGCTGATTTATTCTCTTTTAAAAGAAAACGACGAAGCAAAAAAAGATACTATCACCAAACAGCTGATAGATATTGCTATGCTTTCGCAGCAAATGCTGAAAGGGGAAGCACTCTCGAATTTTATCAAGCGAAGTATTGATATAATGAAATAAATTGAAAAAGAGACGCAATATTAAGCGTCTCTTTTTGTTATATTATGTATGGAAAAAATTGATGGTAGCGTTTATTTTATATCTGATTGTCATTTTGGAATTCCCAATAAGCAAGAGAGCGATCAGCGAGAGCGTCGTGTCGTTGCATTTTTAGATTCAATCAAACAAAATGTTACCCACCTTTTCTTATTAGGAGATATTTTTGATTTTTGGTTCGAATACAAAGATGTTGTGCCTAAAGATACTATTCGCTTTATAGGAAAGTTAGCCGAATTAGCCGATAAAGGAGTGCATATTTATTACATTCTTGGCAATCACGATATGTGGAATTTCGGATACCTGCAAAAAGAAATAGGATTAACGCAACTAAAAGGGAATCATACATTTATAATAAACGGTAAAAAAGTGTATATGGGTCATGGCGATGCGCTCGACCCTAAGGATTATGGCTATCATCTTATAAAATGGATTTATAGCCGAAAAATCAACCGGCGATTGTTTGCGGCTTTACATCCGTCGTGGGCGTTTGCCATTGCAAGAGCTGTGTCTTTAAAAAGCAGAAAAGCTCATACGATAGAAGATTGCTATTTCCAAGGAGAAGAGAATGAGCCGATTATTACTTATTGTAAAAAAATATTGCAGACGGAACATTACGATTATTTTCTGTTTGGACATCGTCATTTTATGCTTTTTTTCCAACTAAATGAAAATTCACACTATATTAATACCGGCGATTGGTTAACACACGACAGCTATGTCGTTATGGAAAATGGAAAATGTGAATTAAAACAGTTTTGTAAAGAAAAAGAATAATGTATTGCTACGTGTAAAGATATGGCAAAAAAAGGAGAATATCAAGGTGGTTTTTATGCAATTATTTTATTCCTTGGTGTATATGTGCGGTATTTTATTTTTAAAATCTTGCAAAAAAATAAAAGTATTAAATATTTATCGGGAGAAGAAAACTACCCAAAATTAGATGAAAAACAAAGATTTTATTGCTTAATTGCTGGTGTTATTTTTATTTTGCTTGTTTTTTCTATAGTTGTTTGGGGCGTGGACTATAATAATGTTTTTTTGAAATAAAAAAATATTTCCTTTGCAAAAATATAACACACTTTTTGGGACAGTACCTTTTTTTAACCGCAAAGGACGCAAAGATTAACCGCAAAGAACGCAAAGATTAACCCAAAGAACGCAAAGAATTTTATTCGAAAAATTTTCACTTTATGATAAAAAAACGTTTTTTTCTTTACTTAACTAAAAAGAAACAAATAAAAGTATACTTTTGCAAAAAAATCATAAGTCATGAAAAAAATTGTCTTTTATTTTTTACTTCTTGTTTTTTGCTTATCTTGTGAAGAACCGGTTATATATAAAGATTTTATCTTAAAAAAAATTCCTTATACAGGAAATGAATTACGAATG
>JAAYQB010000156.1 GCA_012519525.1 Bacteroidales bacterium
AACGTTCACTGGGACTCCCCAATAATCCCCATTCGGTAATATTTGAATACTTAATTTTCTTTTCTTCTTGATTTTGTGCTTGAATAAGCATCATTGAAAAAACAAAAATGACTATTAATACTGCTTTCGATTTCATGATAAAGATGTTTTATTTATGTAAAGTTTTAATTATTTGGTTTTCTATCTTATTTTTTGTCAAAAGTATAATAAATTTTTATATTAAATAATATTTGTTAAAATATTTTTCAATATGCATTTAATTAAACATATACAAGAGCTTATTTCAAATAAATCCATAAATTTATTTTTATATTTTTATCATTTTTGTTTCGTTAAAAGCTGTTTTTTGGAAGTATTTTTAATTTTTTTGTAACTATGCATAATTTTCTTCTTAATAAAATAAATTACAACTCGAACAATTTAATCCTAAAGATTGAAAAAAAAATGCTACATTTGCCTTTCTGAAATATGATGATTTAAAAAATGAAAAAAATTGTTTTATTAACAGGGTTTATAGTATTTATGTTATTGTCAAAAGCACAATATACTACCATTGTTAATGAAAAATTTAATAGTATTCCTTCTACTTGGACTGTCAATCCCATAGGAAGTTGGACGATTAATAATCTTTTTTCAGCAAGCAGTCCTTCTTCTATTTTAGGAACACTTCCTCAAGTAGCAGGCGATAGTATGGAAATAATAACGCCTTGGTATGATTTAAGCAACTATCCTTATATTTATCTTCAATTTAATCAAATCTGCAAGGTTACTGCCAATGATTTATGCCAAATTAAATACCAAGAGTCAATATTGCCGGGATGGAAAGTTATCCCATCAAGTAGTTACCGAGGAAAAGATCCAAGTGCATTTAAAAATGCTCGTTTTAATCATGAAAGTTATTCGGATTGGTTGCCGTATGATTCATTGGCAATGCCGGCAAATAGTTGGTGGAAAGAAGAGTTTTTTGATATTTCAAACGAAGTTTCTTTTATGCAAGTTCGATTTAAATTCATTATAAATAGAGGGAATGTGTCTGATTCGTTGTCTGCTTATGGCTGGTTGATAGATAATTTTAAAATAATAGCTTCGCAACACGAAGTGAAATTTCCTACGATTGAATTTTTGTTTCCGTCACCGGTAGATACGATGTACAATACGGGACCCTTTCCTGTGATAGCAAAGATTGTTTCACAAACCACAGCCCCTATACAACAACCGATTAAATTAAATGTGAGTTATACTTACGATAGTGTTACGACATACGATACGCTTCTTATGTCGGCAATTGAAGGAGATTCGATTTATAGTGCAGAAATTCCGCAAAAAATCTTTGGGACAAATATCACTTATACTGTTTATGCCGAAGATAGCATGAAAAATGATGCTATGATTTCGTCTAATTTTTATATACGAAGACATTATGGAGGTTTTACAGGTTATATTACCGTAGGACTTCAAGCTGCGACCAATTTGTATAATATTTTGTATTATAATTATGATTTTGGTTGGTCGCGGCAATTGTATTTAGGAACGGAAATTAATTCGACAGGGGCAGGGGGATTAATCAAAAAAATAGCATTTTATCCAAATTCCACTTGGTCGATTGCAAATCAAAAATGTTATTTTAAAGTAGTTAATGATATTAACATAAATACTGCTAATTATATTGATCCTTTGAAAGATGGAGCAACTTTAGTGTGGACGGATAATTATACCGTTACAGCCGGAACGTGGAGTGAAATTATCTTAACTCATCCGTTTTTGCTTCCTCCGGGGAAAAACCTGATGGTTTATTGGGAAAACCGAGAAGGTACTTCTAATAATAATGTTAGTACTAATTGGGCTTCAAGCAATACATCGCCTCATTATAGAGCGGTTTATAAATATGCAGATCTTTCGTTCCCTACAAGTGCAGGAACTTTTAATTACTATCGTCCCGATATACGTATGTATATTTTAGGAAGTCCAAACGATTCTAATAGTGTAGCATTACATAAAATAGACAATCTTTACGATAGTGTAATAACAGCTCCTGCTCATCAAATGCCAATTGTCGTTACGATTAAAAATAAAGGAATTAAAGATTTAGATTCGTGTTATATCAATTGGACATTGAATGGAGTAATACAAACAAAATATGTTTGGAGAGGAAAAATTTCAAGTGATTTTAATGCTTCCGATACCATAGGCTATTATAATCCGAGACTGAATAATTACGACACTATTGTTATTTGGGTAAGTAATCCGAATGGAAAAACAGATACGATTACCTATGATGATACATTAACAGCTTATGTATTTGGAGTGAAGGAAATGGCAATAAATTTTGTTTCTACGATTCCTGATACTGTTTATAATACAGGTCCTTTTGTCGTAAAAGCTCAACTTTTATCTCGCAATAATATTCCCATACAACTTCCTGTAGAACTGTATATAGCTTATACATATAATGCAACAACGACTTATGATACAATGACAATGCGACCTATAGGCAACAATCAATTCGAGGCAACGATTTCTCAGCATATTTTTGGGACAAACATATATTATGCTATTAAAAGAAAAGATGCTTTAGGGAACGATGTTTTTGCTGAAAATCAGTTTTTTATAAAAAGAATTATTGCAAGTGCAACCACAGGCTATGTTACAATAGGTACGGATACGATTCAACAAGAAAAACTTCCACTGTATAAATATTATGATTATAGTTGGTCAAAAATATTGTTTAAATCATCGGAATTAAGTGCTTCGTCAAGTGGCGGATTGATTACAAAATTAGCATGGCAAGTGCTTTCAACATGTCCTAATGCTGCTAATCAATATTGTTATTTTAAAGAGGTTTCAGATACTGTAGTATCGGATTTATATGAAAATCCTATTGCTAATGGAGCCGCTTTAGTTTGGACTGATACTCTTACATTGTCGGCAACAAATTGGGTTGAAATAACATTAACGGAACCGTTTTTTCTAACGCCCGGGAAACATTTAATGGTTTATTGGGAAAACTATGACGGCAATTATGCTTATCCTTATGCTAGTTTTTATGCAACAAGCACCTATCCAAATTATATGGCTGTTAGTGATTATGAAGACAATGTTTTTCCTAATTATCCTACTGCTTATAACGGAGGTTTTGAATACAATCGTCCGAATGCTCGTTTTTTCATTATAGGGAGTATTAACGATTCTAATTCAGTAGCCTTGCAATCTATAGATAGTCCAACGGAAGATTTATTAATAGATCCTAATATAACGCATATTCCTATAAAAGTTACGATAAAAAATAAAGGATTAGCACACTTAACATCTTGTAATGTAAGCTGGTCTTTGAATGGAGTTTTTCAGTCAACAAAATTATGGCAAGGTAATTTGCCCGAAGATTTTAATGACACAATTACCCTTGGTTATTATGCGCCTAATGCAGGAAAAAATAATCAAATTACGGTATGGGTAAGTTTGCCGAATGGGAAAATAGATACAATTACCTATGACGATACATTGAGTATAACTATAAAAAATCAAGCAGCGGTAATGCTCAGTCTTTCCGGACCTCAAGATACTGTTTTCCATACGGGACCATTCAACGTCAATGCTCAAATAATTTCATTAACATCTCAACCAATCGATACGAATGTAAGATTAAAAGTAGCTTATTCATATCAAAACACAACTGTTTATGATACTATTACTATGACCAATACAGGAAACGATACACTTTGGACAGCTACTTTAAAACAAAGTCCTTTTACTTCTAAAATTACTTATTCTGTAGATGTTGTAGACAGCTTAGGCAATCATGTAATTGTTGTCAATAGTTTTTATATTCAGCGTCCTATAACGTTCGATTCAATTACCACTCCGCTAATTCCATATATTGGTGGGACTTATGTCGTCCCATTTGATTGTCGTTATGCTGTAAGTTATTCACGTGTAATTTATAAAAAAAGAGAATTGGGAGAAAAGACATCTTCTATTAGAATAACATCCATTGGGTGGAAATCGTTGGAAGATGCAGGTTACACCTATAACACCATAAGAAATAATCAATCAGTGTATTGCAAAGAAGTTGACGATAGCGTTATTACAACTGCTAATTATATTGACCCTATTCTTGACGGAGCAACATTGGTATGGAGCGGCTCAACAACATTGTTTGCTACACCGGGGATTTGGTATACAATTAATTTACAGCATCCTTTTGTTTTACGTCCTAATAAAAACCTAATTGTTTATTATATAGATCAACATGGAACTGCCAATGGAGTGTTTGCATGGAATTATATAAATGAACCGGGAGCAAGTGCATTTGGTTACGGATCTTCGTTAACATCTTTTTTTACTCAAAATTTATCGTCTTATAAACCATTCACACGTTTTACATTTAATCTCGTTACTAACGACAGCAATACGGTAGAATTAACTTCTATTTTACATCCTAAAACAGTAACACCAGCCACAGTTTCAACTCCTGTAAAAGTGGTAATTACAAATAAAGGAATACGTCAATTAGATTCATGTTCAATCAATTGGATGATAAATGGACAGCTTAAAACTCCGATTGTATGGCGAGGCAATCCAAGTTTATTCGAACAGTTTGCAGATACGATTTTATTAGGTTCATACATGCCTACTCCTAATCAAATAGATACAATTGTCGTATGGGTTAGCAATCCGAATGGAGTAATAGATCCTATTAGCGATGATGATACATTGGTATTGAAAGTATTTGGAAAAGCGGGAATTGTTGCCGAATTTGTTCCTCCTTTGGTAACGGATACGATTAATTCAGTAGGTCCATTTGAAATTAATGCTCGTATTCAATCTTTTAATTCTATTCCTATTTTAAATCCGATTTTAAACGTAACATATACTTATCAAAATGTAAAAACTTATGATACAATAATGATGACTACCTTCGTACATGATTCTTTATACAAGGCAATTATCCCTCGAAAACCTTATAATACTCATATTGAATATTCTATAACATTAATAGATAGTATAGGAACAAGTTTTAAGATTGAAAACTGGTTGTATACTAAAAG
Organism: Bacteroidales bacterium; assembly: GCA_012519525.1. Lineage (GTDB taxonomy): Bacteria > Bacteroidota > Bacteroidia > Bacteroidales > WCHB1-69 > UBA5266. Next base: position 5,046 of record JAAYQB010000156.1, read on the forward strand.
AAGCCATACGACTAACGATAGCAATTCTGTTGCATTAATTAAAATTATAAGTCCTCTCGATACGGCTCAATGTTTTCAATTAGTTCCTATTCAAGTTGTGATAAAAAATAAAGGAATTAAAAATTTAACCCAATGCACCATAGAATGGAGTAAAAATAATACGTTTCAACCAAGTTATCAATGGAGTGGAAATTTACCGGAAGATTTCACAGATACTATAACGATAGGAACATATACGCCTATTTTTGACACAACTGATAATTTTAAAATATGGGTAAGCCTACCCAATGGGCAAATAGATTTTGTGAATGAAGATGATACCTTACAGCAAAGTGCGTATGGGTATTATTTAGGAGGAAATATAATGGCAAAATCCATTGTTTCGCCTGTAAATATAGCAGGAGAAGTCTGTTTTCCGGAAAAAATAGTTTTAAAAGTTAATTTAGAAAATGTAGGGACAAGAATTGTTGATTTTTCAATGTATCCTATTACATTTTATATTCATATTACAGGAGCTGTTAATCAACAGAAACAGAAAATAATAAGCAATGGAGTTATTGGTTTTGGTGAAAAAGAAATAATAGTCGATACCATTGATAGTAAAACCCCCGGCTTATATAACATAAAAGTTTATTATGATTGTAGTGATGATGTTATTCATACGGACGATACACTTCACACAACGTATAATGTGAATATGATTGCTTTCCCGTATGATAATGATTTTAGTGTTCCAACGAATGATTATCAAGTTAAACAAACAGGAAATATTGCATGGCAAATCATTACGAATCCGAGTGTAAATCCTATTTACGGGACAGGAGTTTTAGGCGTAGGTTCGTCGGCTGGAGATACTTCGACTTTAGTGTTTTATCCTATCAATATTAAAGGAACCGTATTCCCGACATTGAATTTTTGGTTTGCACATAACGATAAAAATCCGACAGCCAAAGACCGTGTTTTGTTAAAAGTTTCTAAAGATGGAGGCAATACATTTACGCTTTTACAAACAGTTTATCGTTATGATACATTGGCAAGTACACCTATATGGAAAAATTATACGATAGATTTATTAAATTATTCAACAGAAACATGCCTGCTATTTGCATTGGAAGCCATAAGCGAAGGAGGAGGTGAAATGTTGATAGACAGATTTAGAATCAATTCCAATTATGAAATAGGATTAACAAATATGGATATTCAAACATTGGATAAATTAATAGCTTGCGATTTGTCCAATCAATCATTGTCGGTAACGATTGCGAATAATGTAAATAAAGATTTGGATTTTTCGGAAAATCCTATAACCGTAACAATTAAAGTAAGTGGAGCCGTAAATCAAACCTATTCAAAAACAATAACAACGGGAAAAATCAAAGCTAATGATGATTATACTGTTATTGTTGAAAATAATTTTGATTATTCTTTAGGAGGGACTTATTATTTTACAGCTTATTTGAAAAATATCGATAGCAATCCTCTCAATGATACGTGTCCTTTAAAAACGATAACTATTACTCCTGATGTTGCAATTGATTCTATTGTAACTAATAAATGCGAAATAGCTGGCAGTGAAGTTTATACAACTGTTTTTGTTGAAAACTCAGGTAATATAAAAGTTCATAATATTCCTCTACGTCTTCAAATAGATGGCTCGAACGATATAGTTGAAGTACTTACTATGACATTAAATCCCGGAGAAAAAAAGACCTATACGTTTAGTCAGCCGTACATAGTTCCCCTGACTTCTGTTTTTAATTTATCGATAGCCGCAGAATTAACATGCGATAGGAATACAAGCAATAATGAAAAAAGTATAAGCTGTTGTTCTATGAAATCTTCTGTTAAAGTTGTTTCTATTCTATCTCCTATAGTTGATTCTTGTGATCTGGTAAATACGTATAAATATGTTACTGTTGTTTTGTATAATGCAGAAAAAGATTATACAAGGCAAGATGAAGTTTATTTAATAGTTGATGATAATCAAGGAAATATTACAACTTTCAAAGAAAAAGTTTTGTATTTAGATTCAGGATTAACGACATTGGAATTTTCAAAGCCGTATCAAATTCCCAATCTTGAAGACAAAGCTACTTACAAGTTAAGCTCTTATGTACATGCCGAATTATATGGATTAAGTATTTATCCTTGCGTTAAAACAGATGTAAGAATAGATAATAGTAAAAATCAAATTTGGGATTTAGGGCAAAATAGACCGAATCCGGCACAAAACAATATTGTTATCCCTTGCTATATTCCGACAGAAGATGAAGTTATTATTAGAATAACAACAGTTAGCGGTCAAGAGTTATACAAAAAGAAAATAAAATTACCTGCAGGACGACAAGAATTAAAGATTACAACAGAAAAATTGAACAATGGACTTTATTATTACAGCATGGAATATCAAGAACAGCGTATTGTGAAAAAAATGTTAATACAAAAATAATTTTAATCTTTTATAGAATAGTAATGAAAAAAATACTATTTTTGTAGCAAATTTTTATTTAGACGGTTATAATAAAGAAAGATGAGTTAAAAAATTAAATATTAAAATAAAAAAAAAGAGGAATTATTGAAAATTATTGGAAGTTTAAAGGTAGATAGTCGACCCTTAAAAACATTTTAATTTATTGAATATCATTAAAATAATTTGTAAAATATATTGAAGATATTGCAATTATTTGTATCTTTGCAACAAAAATCTTGTATATTTTTGTATGATAC
>JAAYQB010000157.1 GCA_012519525.1 Bacteroidales bacterium
AAAAAAAAGAATTTTCATAATAAAAAAAGAGTAATTTTGCGAAATAACTTTAGATTATTAATAATATGGAAACATGGTGGTCATCAATGGATATTATGCAGCAAATTGCATGGGCGATAGCTATTTCAACAAGTTTGATATTTATAGTACAAATGATTATGACTTTTGTTGGAATGGATTCTAATGTTGATTTTTCCGCAGAAGTAGGCGATTCGTCTGTAACAGAATTAACGTCAACTCCTTTTCAGTTGTTTACGTTTCGTAATTTCATTAATTTCTTTTTAGGTTTTAGTTGGTCTTACATTGTTTTTGACGGATTAATAGATAGTAAATTTTGGGTAATTCTTATTTCCGTATTTGTCGGTATTTTTTTGGTACTTGGGGTTATGTTTATTTTTTATGGATTAAGCAAAATGGTTGAAAGTGGGAATATCAGTATCCATCAATCTGTTGGATTGACAGCTACTGTTTATATTCCTATTCAGGGAAATATGGAAGGCAAAGGTAAAGTTCAGGTAAGCATTCAAAATAGTGTAAGAGAATACGATGCCATTACAAAAGGCGAAGCGTTAAAAACGGGAACCATTGTTAAAATCAAAGAAGTAGTAGAGGGAAATATATTGTGTGTAGAAAAATTATAAAAATCATTAAATAAAAATATTATGTTAGTTTTTTTAGTTATCGTTGTTGTAGCGGTTTTTTTCATAACGTTTGCTGCTATTTTAAGCAGATACAAACGTTGCCCTTCGGATAAAATATTGGTTGTTTATGGGAAAATAGGGAAAGATGCTAACGGAGCACATAGTTCCGGAAAATGTATTCATGGCGGTGCGGCATTTATATGGCCCGTATTTCAAAACTATGCTTTTTTGGATTTAACACCCATTTCTATTGAGTGTAATTTAACCAATGCATTAAGTCGTCAGAACATTCGTGTTGATGTTCCTTGTAGTTTTACGGTAGGTATTTCTACTGAACCCGATAATATGAACAATGCGGCAGAACGTTTATTAGGTATGAGGTCGGAACAAATACAAGAATTGGCAAAAGACATTCTGTTTGGACAGTTGCGTTTAGTGATTGCTACCATGGACATAGAAGAAATCAATGCCGATAGGGATAAGTTCCTTATTAATATCAGTCAAAATGTGGAGCAAGAAATGCGAAAAATAGGCTTAAAGCTTATCAATGTTAACGTTACAGACATTCGAGACGAGTCGGGATATATCGAAGCATTGGGAAAAGAAGCAGCAGCAAAAGCGATTAACGAAGCTAAAAAGAGTGTTGCCGAACAAGAACGTTTCGGTGAAATCGGAAAAGCGGAGGCTGATAGAGATAAAGACATTCGGATTGCAGAAACGGAGAGAGACACACGTATTCGTACTGCCGATGCGAATGCAACGGCGGTTTCAGGTGAAAATCAAGCAAAAATAGTCATTGCTAATTCGGATGCCGACCGTCGCGAGCGAGAAGCCGAAGCGATGAAAAAAGCCGTAGCAGCCGAAAAAGTACAACAAGCAAAGGCTTTGAAAGAAGCTTATGAAGCTGAAAAACAAGCTGAAATGGCACGTGCAGAGAGAGAAAAAGCAACTCAAAAAGCCAATATTGTTGTTACGGCAGAAATAGAAAAAGAAAAAGCAATTATCGATGCCGAAGCTGAAGCGGAAACGTATCGCCGCAAAGCAAGAGGTGAAGCGGATGCGATTTTTGCAAAAATGGAAGCAGAAGGAAAGGGTATTTACGAAATTCTTTCAAAACAAGCTGAAGGTTATAAGCAATTAGTGCAAGCTGCCGGTGGAGACACTAAAAATGCAGTTACTTATTTGATTGCCGAAAAACTTCCTGAATTAGTTAAAACACAAGTCGAAGCAATACGTAATCTCAAGATAGACAAGATAATGGTATGGGATGGCAACAATGCCAAAGGAGAAAAAACCACCACAGCCAATTTTGTGTCGGGATTAATGAATTCGGTTCCGCCTCTCAATGATTTATTCAATATGGCAGGGATGAAATTACCTGATTATCTTGGAAAAGAAAATAATAAAGAGGGAACAAAAGATGAAGCTGATACGCTAAAAAAGGAAACTAAAAAGCTTGACGAAAAAGCAAATAAAAATCAAGAGAAATAATTTTTATGGGGCTTAAATTATTTGTTATTGGGTGTGGTTCGGCTACTCCCATGGAAAGTCGTATTTCCAGTGCCTTTGCTTTAAAAAGAGAAACCGATTTTTTCTTAATTGATTGCAGCGAAGGAACTCAAATACGATTAAAAAATATGGGAATTCGCATGCAAAAAATCAGTCGCATTTTCATTTCCCATTTGCATGGTGATCACTATTTTGGATTAGTATGTTTGCTCTCAACATTTCATTTGTTCGGCAGAAAAACCCCTGTTCATATTTATGCCCATAAAATGTTAAAAGAAATTATTGATATTCAAATGAAAGCGGGTAATACAACTTTGTGTTATCCCTTAATTTTTCATGAAATAAAAGAAAATGAGCATAGTATTATTTATGAAGACGACACAATGTATGTAGAGACGTTTCCATTATTGCATAGTATTCCAACCAACGGTTTTATTTTTAAAGAAAAAACTAAACCTAATAATATATGCAAGGACTTTGTCAACCAATACAATCTTTCTTCCGAAACAATAATGCGTATCAAAGCAGGGGAAGATTATATTGATACGGAAAAGAATATTGTATTCAAAAATGCGGATATCACGCGACCATCTTCTTATAAACCGAAAAAATTTGCTTATTGTTCCGATACAGCTTATAGTGAAGCGATAGTGCCATTTATTGAAAACGTAGATTTACTATATCACGAAGCTACTTTTATGAGCAATATGAAACACGCTGCAGAAGAAAAATCACATGCTACGGCAGCTCAGGCAGCTCAAATAGCAAAAATGGCAAAGGTAAAACGTTTGTTAATAGGACATTATTCCTCTCGATATATTAATATTGATGGATTGGTCGAAGAAGCTCGCACCATTTTTCCTGAAACAGTGGGAGCAGAAGAAGGAATGATAATAGAAATATAAAACAGCATTATTGTTTAAATATACATTCTATACGGATGTCCTTTTTTAAGTTTGCTTTTTTGGCAACAAGATTAATCGAATTAGTAGACGATATTTTGACAATACGATAATAAAAAGTCAAAGTTAAAAAGACACTTTCCTTAGGTAATACTATATTTTTTTCTAATTGAGTGCTAAAATAGTTAGACGGATGTGTTTTGTTTTCAAGAATAATCGTATCCTTACTCCAGTTTTTTATTTCAATGTATTTGATGTAAGTTGTAATATCATCGGATAAAGGGGAAAAAGTAAGTATGGAGTCGGGAAGGGAAAGAGAGAAATCTTTTTGAAGACTTATAATTGTATCTTCGTCGTAGCCGAATATTTGTATTCTTCTTTCCAATGCTGCCGCCATGCTATAGATAGAGTTGCGTTTGTCGTTAGGATTGTCGCTCACATACTCTTTTGCCATTGTTTTTCCTTTAGGAGCATTAATAATTTTCAACTGATTTTCTTTTGTCCCGTCCATATAAGGAATGAAAATTCCGTTTTCATATATTTTTAAGTAATTTCTTAAACTTTCAATTCGTCGTAAAGAAAGATTAATATTGTAATCGTCGGAAAAAAGAGGACTGGCAAAACCGCTCACCGTAATATTAATCGATTTTCCTCTTTGTAAATCCCTTAACAACAAGGTGGTAAGTTGTTCGAGTAAATCATATCCCTTTAGAACATAATCGTTAAAAAAATTGTCGATTTGTAATACGGCTTCTTCTTTTTCTTTACTTTCTAATCCTTTCGAATATTCTTCTTGATAAAGATTATGCAAGGCAATGTATTCGTCTAAGGTTTGTTTATAATCTTTATCCGTAGTGATGGCTAAGGTTTTAGGGTCGGGTTCATCGTTGTGAAAATAAAGATTAATGGGCAGAATTTTTGTTAAAAGTTGTTCCGTACCGATAGAGTCTTTTGTCCATAAGGTATCACTATGAGATTTTTCTTTAATAGGCGACCACTCGAACTGAAAAATGTCGTTACAGCAAGTGGCATTTTCTATGCCGTAAGCAGATGCACGATTGGAAGAGAAGTAACCATCGCTATCGACTTCGTTGATAGTGAAATAAATATCGTTGGCGGGAGAGTTAAGAGGAAATCCTATATTTTCAGGATTTTCCCATGCACTCATAGCTCCTTTTGCTTTGAAAATATCATATCCTCCTAATCCTTCATGCCAATCCGAACTAAAATACAATGTTTGCCGATTAGAATAATAAAAAGGAGTAATTTCATTGCCGGGCGTATTGATGTTACTGCCAAGATTAATGGCTTCGCCAAACTGATTGTTGTTTATAATGACATACCATATATCCATTTCGCCTATTCCTCCGGGACGATCGGAAACAAAATATAAAACGTCGGTTTCTTCATCTAGCTGAATAATAGACGGCTGAGTGTTGTTGAATCCGCTATAGTTAACGGAAGAAGGCAGAGGTTTCGGATTTTTCCAATTCTTTTTTCCCCATTCGGCAACCCAAATGCCGGTTTTTTTTCCATTGGGTGTTCGACTGAAATAAATTTTGCTTTTATCGTGATTGAAGCAAAAATTAGCATTATGGTATTTGGGATTGTTAATCTTTTTTGAAATAAGTTTAGGGGTAGAAAATCCATTGACTTCGAATCGTGTTGAATAAATAGCGGAAATATAAAAGTCTTCGATAATGCTTATATTTTCACTTTTCGTAAATGGAAGTAAAGCAGAGAAATACAAAGCCGTATCTTTGAGTTGTATAGCGTTGAATTCCGAATAAGGCGTATTAATATTTTGGGGCAGCCGTTCGATTAAAACGGGAAGTGTATCGTTGAATACAATGGGTGCTTGCCGACAAGCCTTTAATTCAATAGCAAGACGTTTTGATAGAAGAGAAGTATCTGTTTTATTGATAAGTTGATATTTTTCAAGCAATTGCAATGCTTCGGTATATTTTGCATTATTTTTTTTTACCAATGCCGACAAGAAAAGTCCTTCAGGATATTGATGGTTGCTGTCAAGCAGCAGTCCTTTTTCAAACATATATTCGGCTTCATTGTAGAGATAGGAAAGCCGTAAGGCATCGGCATATAAGAAATAAATACGAGCATCGGTGGGGTTTTCTTTTGTAATATATTTTTGATAGAAATAGCAAGCAGCTTGATAATCTTTTTCCTTTGTTGCCATATCAGCCCAATTCAACAGCTCGTTACTCTCTTGAGCAACAAGTATTAGTGGAAAAATAAGCAGACAAGATAAGATGTATCTTTTTATCATTTGTTTTTATTTTTTAAAAAATCGGACATGGTATACTTTCTCGTTTAAATACTTTTTTCTTTTTTAAAATATAGTATAAGCTAATTTCTATTCCTCCTCTTGCATCGCTTGCAGGCAATAGCTTTGAAACATTAAAATCGTAACTTATATTAATGCGGATGCGTTTAAACTCACTTCCCATAACAATATAAATAGCGTCATTCCAGCGATAATCTAATCCGATTTCAAATTTACTTAACACTCCTTCCAAATCACGGCTAATAATATAGGTATAAAGGCAACCCAATAATAATTCGCGATATTGTCCTTGTTGTGAATAGAAAACACTTGGTGTAATAATCATAGTGGTATTAATGCCGAATCCCGCAGTGAGTTGTATATTTCCTTTTATGGGCATGTAAATACTTTTGTCTTTTAACAAAGATTGACGAGGGCGATTAAGATGAAAAGCACTCACACCCAACTGATAGTAAAAAGCATTCGAAGGTTGATAAAACCATTGCAAGCCAATGCCGCAATCGCCGAAAAGGAAAGATGACGTAGGAAAAGTTTCCGTAATAGGATTGCTGTTGTTATAGATATCGGCTTTAAATTGTTCGTCAAAAGAGAGTGAAGCATAGTTAATTGTACGCTGGGCAATTCCTCCCGAAATTCCTATCATAAGAAAATGGTTGTTTTTCCGATTCAGCGCACGTATATAAGAAAGCATAAGATTCGATTGCAGAGAAGTAAATTTTGAATCGCCTGCCTGATCAAAATCGAATGTCATTCCCAATCCGAAAATATCTTGATGTGATGAACGTTTTGCTAAAGGAACGTCGAACCATAATCCATTAGTTTGGTATGCTTTAGTTATAGAAAACCATTGAGAACGATTGTAAGCTCCTATGCGGAAGTTCCCATCATAAAAACCGACAGCAGCCGGATTAACAGCAATGGGATTCATCCAAAATTGGGAAAAATGAATATCTTGTGCTAATAAAAAGTTATTCAAAAAGAAAAACAATAACACAAAAATAGTTTGTTTAAAAAAACAACTAATAATATTCATCGTTGTATGTCAGTAATAAAATTTTAACAAAAATACTAAAATATATTATAGAAATAAAAATTAATTTGTAAATATCTTGAATAAATATAAATATATTTAGTTTATATTGGCAGTTATTTATAAATATTGTATTTTTGTAAATTAAAATACCTAATCTATGATCTTTAATACAAAGCAAGAAAAAGCGAAAAAATTCAATTATATTCCTCGTTTTTATGACAAAAAAAAGGAAGATGTAAGGCATGAGAAAATGAAACAAGGAGAGGAGCCGAACGTTGAGTTTCGTGATTATTTACGTATTAATCTACAAGAAAAACGTAAAATGCGGCAAAAATCTACTCGTAGGGTTTTTGTTTGGCTTGGACTTTTAATCATTTTGTTATATATTATGCTTTCATAATTATGTCTGATATTATTCATATACTTCCCGATTCGGTAGCCAATCAGATAGCGGCAGGCGAGGTTATTCAACGCCCGGCATCTGTCGTAAAAGAGTTGTTGGAAAATGCAGTAGATGCTAAAGCTACGTCTATTGATTTGATTATTAAAGATTCAGGTAAAACGTTGATTAAAGTCAACGATAATGGAATCGGCATGAGCGATACCGATGCACGCCTGTGTTTTGAGCGGCATGCAACTTCTAAAATAGCATCAGCCGATGATATTTTCAGTTTAAAGACAAAAGGTTTTAGAGGTGAAGCGCTGGCTTCTATTGCTGCCATTGCTCATGTAGAGTTGAAAACAAGGAATGAAAGTGCTGCTATTGGGACTCATATTATACTACAAGGCTCTCAATGTCAAGAGCAAAGTCCTTGTCAGTGTGAAAAAGGAACTTCTTTTGCGGTTAAAAACTTATTTTATAATGTTCCGGCAAGGCGTAATTTTCTTAAATCGGATGCGGTAGAATATAATCACATACGTGAAGAATTTATACGGCTTGCATTGGTGCATCCTGAAATTGCTTTTTCTTTGCATCACAATGATAAAAACGAATATAAATTACCGAAATCTGCTTTAAAACAGCGGATTATTAATGTTTTTGGCAATACTTACAATGAGCGTTTACTTCCTCTTAATCAAGAAAGTGAATTGGTAAACATCAGCGGTTTTATCGGAAAGCCTGAAGCAGCGAGAAAAACAAGAGGTGAACAATATTTGTTTGTTAATCAACGATATATAAAACATCCTTATTTTAATCATGCTATCGGTAATGCAATGGAAGAATTAATTCCCGCCAATCATTTTCCAACTTATTTTGTTTATTTAGAAGTAGACCCGGCGCAAATAGATATAAATATTCATCCTACAAAGACCGAAGTGAAATTTAAAGAAGAAAAATTCATTTATTCCATATTGCGAGCTTCGGTCAAACAAAGTTTGGGGAACTTTAATTTGGGTTCACAACAAATTGATTTTGACAATGTTTCTCCAATAGATTTTAGTTATATTGCTTCAGGGGGAACTCCCAAAGAGCCTAAAATATTTGTTGACCCTAATTATAATCCGTTTTCATCATCCAAGCCGACGTCGGCACCCATTATGCCGTCGTCTCCTTTTAAAAATAAAAAACAAAACAATGAGGCTTGGACGAAAATTTACGAAAGCATAAAAGAAAATATTCCGGAAGAAGCCATTGCTCACGCACAACAATCGCAATTGCCTTTAGAAGAAGAAAATAAGGAAAACGACAACAATAATTTACCGATGTTTCAAACATTAAATACTTATATTATTGTTCATGTAAAGTCGGGATTTATAATTATCAATCAAGAAGCGGCTTCGGAAAGGATTCTTTACGATAAGTTTATGCGTCAAATGGAAAGTAAGCAAGCTGCTGATGTTCAGAAGTTGCTTTTTCCCGAAACCTTAAATTTTTCGCCTCAAGATGCAGATATTATTGCCAACATACAGCATGATTTTATTTTGCTTGGTTTTGATATAGAGATTTTTGGGAAAAATACATTTATTTTAAACGGAATACCTGTCGGGATGAAAGAAACCAATGTGCAACATCTTATGGAACAGCTGCTTGAGTCGTATAAAAATAATTTAATTTCTATACGATTAAGTCGGAAGAGCAATGTTGCGTATTCTATGGCTAAAACACTGAGTGTTAAAAAAGGACAAGCCTTGCTCGCTGAAGAAATAAATGAAATTGTAAAACAGCTGTTTATGAGTGAATCGCCGGAAATATCTCCGTGCGGGGAAAAAATATGCAAAATATTGAATGAAAAAGAAATTGCTAATTTATTTTAATAATAATGAGTAAAGGAAAAATTATCAATGATCCTGTTTATGGATTTATATCAATATCAAACGATTTGATATTTAGTCTTATACAGCACCCTTATTTTCAACGCTTACGCAATATTAAGCAGTTGGGCTTAACCAATTTGGTATATCCCGGTGCTTCGCATACACGTTTTCAACACTCTTTGGGTGCTATGCACTTAATGCAAGAGGCATTGGATGTGCTTAAAAATAAAGAGATTGCTATTACAAAAGAAGAAGAGGAAGCAGCGCTTGTTGCGATATTATTACACGATATAGGACATGGTCCTTTTTCGCATACTCTTGAAAATACGCTGATAGAAAATGTGAGTCATGAACACATTACCGATTTGTTTATGGAAGAATTAAACAAAGAATACGAAGGACGATTGACTTTAGCCATACGAATTTATAAAAATGCTTACTCCAAACATTTTCTACATCAGCTTGTTTCGGGACAATTGGATGTCGATCGTCTCGACTATCTCACACGCGATAGTTTTTTTACCGGGGTATCGGAAGGAATTATTGGGACAGAGCGTATTATAAAAATGCTCAATGTGGTAAACAATGAATTGGTAGCTGATATCAAGGCATTGTATTCTATTGAAAAATTTATTATTTCTCGTCGCTTGATGTATTGGCAAGTTTATTTGCATAAGACGGTTCATGTTATTGAAATAATGGTCATTAATATTTTGAAAAGAGCCAAAGAAATCATACGGAAAAACCAAGCGATAGAGATGCCGGCGGCTATTGCCGTTTTTTTGAAAAAAGACATACGGCTTTCCGATTTTCAACAAGACCCTACTATTCTGCAAACCTATGCGGATATAGACGACCGTGATATTTGGTATTGCATTAAACTTTGGCGTTCTCATCCCGATTATATTTTATCCGAGCTATGTAAACGCGTGTATTATCGAAATCTATTTAAAATAGAAGTTTATGATAATGAAATAGATGAATCTTATATTCGAAAGAAACAATCGGAATTTATTTTATCAATGCATCTTTCGCAAAGCGAAGTAGATTATTTTGTGTCTCACGGAAAAATGGAAAACAGAGCCTATAACAAGGCATTGCCTTCTATTCATATTCTCGATAAAAACAATAACTTACATACATTAGAAACACTTTCCGATCATTTGAATCATCGTACATTGTCCGAAAGTGTGAGTAAATATTTTTTATGTTATCCGAAAGATAAATCGTAAAAAACATTATAGTTGAGGTCCGGCTGCTTCGATTCGTTTTCCTTCTTCGTTATCCGTGAAATTTTTGAAGTTATTGATAAAAGTTTGTGCTAATTCTTTGGCTTGCTGCTCATAGGCTTCTTTGTCGTCCCAAGCATTGCGAGGATTTAATATAAGCGGATTTACATTATTCAATGCTTTTGGTATCCATAGTCCAAAAGGTTTTATTTGAACAAATTCACAATTATTAATTTCGCCGCTATGAATGGCATTAATAAGCGTACGAGTAGTTGATATTTTAATTCTGCTTCCTACGCCATAGGCTCCGCCTGTCCAGCCGGTATTTAGTAAATAAACAGAGCTTTTGTGTTGTTTTATTTTCTTTAATAATTCATTTGCATATTTAGTAGGGTGTAATAATAAGAAAGGACCGCCAAAAGCAGAAGAGAAAGTAGGAATAGGCTCTTTAACCTCCCGTTCCGTTCCTGCTAATTTAGCAGTATATCCGCTTAAAAAATAATACATTATCTGGTCATCGCTTAGTTTTGCAATAGGGGGAAGAACCCCAAAAGCATCGGCGGATAAAAATATAATATTTTTCGGATGACGACCTTTTGATATGGGTTTTACAATATTCTTGATATGATAAATAGGATAGGAAACGCGTGTGTTTTCCGTTTTAGATTCGTCGAAAAAATCAACCTCGCCGTTTTCTTTAACGACTACATTTTCCAATAATGCATCGCGATGGATGGCTGCGTAAATTTCGGGTTCTTCTTCTTGGCTCAGGCGAATACATTTTGCATAGCATCCTCCTTCAAAATTAAAAATTCCTTCGTCGTCCCAGCCGTGTTCGTCATCGCCGATAAGCAGACGCTTAGGGTCGGTTGAAAGAGTAGTTTTTCCTGTTCCCGATAATCCGAAAAACAGCGTTGTGCTCCCATCACTTCCTTGATTAGCAGAACAGTGCATAGATGCTATTCCTTCTAATGGAAGATAGTAATTCATAATAGAGAAAAATCCTTTTTTAATTTCGCCTCCGTACCAAGTGCCGCCTACGACAGCTATTTTATCGGTAATATTAAAAGCTATGTATACTTCGCTGTTTAATCCATGCTCTTTCCATTTGTGATTTACTGTTTTAGAAGCCATTAGCATTACAAAGTCAGGCTCAAAGTCGAGTAATTCTTCTTCGGAAGGACGGATAAACATGTTTTTAACAAAATGTGATTGCCATGCTACTTCACTGATAACTCTTATTTTGATTCGTGTGTTTGGATTGGCACCGCAATAAGCGTCGGTAACGTATAAGTCTTTATTGCTTAATTGTTTTTGGTTTATTGTTAATAAATCATTCCACACTTCTTTAGAAATGGGTTTATTGTCGGAACCTTTTCTATTGGGGGCTGCCCACCATACATTAGACTCTGTTTCTGCGTCTTTTACAATGTATTTGTCTTTAGGGGAACGTCCCGTAAAAATACCGGTATCTACGCTTAAAGCTCCCAAGGAAGTTGTACGAGCTTTTTCATAACCCTTAAGGGAAGGATTGGTTTCGTGTTGGTATAATTCGTCGTAAGAAATGTTATAAAAAATTTTTTTCTGACCGGTAATTCCATGTTTTGTTAGATTTATCTTTCTGTTTATCATGCCAATATACTTTATATATCTTATTAAATTAAAAATGCAAAAATAATAAATTTAAACGTATAATATCAAGAAATAATAAGAATAATTATTTAATTATCATTATTAATCCCACCTTTTCCTTTCCACTTGGAGCGAAGCTAAAGCATGAGTACCTTACTATAAAATTCAAATAGCTTCACGAATAAATGGGGAGGGAGTGATTATCAGCTCATTTTGTAATTTCTTCACTTATCGGCTGACTTCGAGTCAGCCGATGAGTTTTGCGGAGTTATCCGCAGTGGCTTTTCTGCCGTTTTTTTTAAATTTAAAAGTATATTTTTCTTCCTTTGCTTACCCTTTTTTTTTCATCTTTTTTTAATTTTTGTTGATTGAGGTGATATTTTTTTATTGTTTTTTTAATTCTATTTTTTTGATTTTTTCACTTTTAGAAAAGAGTTTTATTTTTACATTTCTTTATTACAGCATGATGAGAGTTTATTTATTAACAATTTTTTGTTAATAAATAAGTTTTAAAATAAGTATTTGTATTTTCAAATATTATCTACCTTTGTACAAAAATTAAATTTTACAGTTATGAAAAGAACTTTACTTATTTTACCTTTATTTTTATTGTGGATTGATGTTTTTTCTCAAAGCGCTTCTTTTTATACAAAATCTGCTTTATGGTTTCGGAGCAATGAATTAGATACTTCGGAAAAGCATTGGAAAAACATAGGAAAAGACAGTGTTTCTGCCGAATCGAAAGCATTTTGTTCTTTATCGGAAAAAGATATAAATTTCCACAAGAGCTTGGCTTTCACCGATAGTTTATCGGTATTAGTGGCGGATTATCCTTTTTCGCCCATTTCACATTTAAGTGTTATAACGGTATTTCATGTCTCCGACACAAGTAGTGAACATGGAATATGGAGTTTGTTAGTTAATGATCGTCAGCTTACCGGCTTGACTGATAGGCGTTTGTTAAGGGAAAAGTCGTATTATCCTTATCCTTTGAAACGTCAAGGTATTCCCATTATTCAGTTATAAGCAAGGCATGAAAAACAAAAATAGTATCAGACCACCATAAAAAAAATGTTTAATACAGATAAATAGATAATGTTAAATATTATTAACTTTTAAAATTTAAAAAAATGAATAAAATTATTTTAATGGCTTTTAGTTTTGTATTATTTCTTAATTCTGTTAATTCGCAGGACAAGAAATTTGATTATTCTTTGAATATAAAGAAAAATTTTCAATTTAACTTGGTTGATGTTATAACTCCTTTATCAAGCAATGATAATATTGGCATTCAACCATATGTTAGCTTTGGTTTGAATGATTCTAGTATATTAGGTAATTTAAATTTATATTTAGGTTTCTACTACCAGAATTTTTCTGTTACTGGTTCATTTAAATATAAAGACAATTCAGTTCCAGAAATGGCTGAAGGTGAATTGAAATTTGCTTTGGGTTATTATACTCCTTTAATTGGTTGTAAGTATTTTTTGTCAAATAATAATACTCGACCTTATGTTAACGCACACTATAGGCTATATATACCAAATATAAAAACAGATGGAGAATTAATAGCTGAAGATGAATCATATTCTTGGAATGCCAATAAAGACATAGGCAAGTTATTAAAAAATATTATCGTAATTTCAAACAAAGAAATTGGTTTTGGTGTAGAACATAAATTTAACAAGAATTTAGCTATTTTTGGAGAATACAACTTGCAATTTTTTACATTTAAAGTTAAAGTAAAAGATGCTGAAGATTATATTGATGATTTAACTACAGCAGTAAATAATATTGAAAATGGTGGTATTGATACAAATATAGATGTAGAAGATTTACAATTCATTGAAGGAAATGCTAATGCAAAAATTAAATATATGTCAAGTTATGCTTCATTAGGGATTTCGTTCTATTTCTAAAAAGCCCAGCTTATAACAGGCGGTCATACACCATGCGGCGGCTGATTTGGTAATTAAACTGAGCATCATTAAATTAGCGGTGTGGTGGAGCTAAAAGGATGCGGGGAGTTTTGCCGCACAGTGTATACCGCCCACCGGTAAGTGTACAATCTTTTGCTAAAAATCGCAGTGACAGCATACGTTTTGTGACAGGGCAGTGCTTCGAAATGCCAAACGTTTCATATACGCAACCGTTGTGCACAAGTGTAAAAAGACAACGACACAGCGGACAATTTGCTACTTAAAGACCGAAAAAGAATGGACAGCCAACGCACAAAACAGCACATTTGCAAGCCCCGACACACAAACCGATACTGCGGCTTGCAAAAGAGCTGTTTTCTTGCCTACGCACCCAAGCCCACCCACCACCCTAACACAATACGAGTGGATTTCAAGAGAAAAACGGGTAGACAACAATATTAAATTTTAACTTTGACAATTGGAA
>JAAYQB010000158.1 GCA_012519525.1 Bacteroidales bacterium
AGGATGATGAACAAATGGAAATCATCTTTTTTGCTCTTTTTTCAAAAATTATTTCTATCAATTTTCAACCTTATTTTCATACAAAGACAAAATAAATTGGCTTTTTAAGGGTCGACTAATTATTATTGGGATTAAAATCAAATTGAGTTTCACAATTTCCATCCTGTCCACTGATATGTCCGTTTTTTATTTTTTTATTGATTAGTTATGTGTTATTATACTTATTTAGTATGTATTTTCGTGCTTTATTTATTCTTTTAGCATATATATTGATGCCACCTTTTTGCACGGTCTTACATCCATCAGACCTATTTATTTTTTTGATTTGTTTTTTGTATATTGTAAAGATGTTTCGTTTGGGGATTCCCCCCTTCAATAGGAGTCATTACTTCCCAGATGTACTTACTGTTAAATACATAAGGGCAAATATAGAGATGCACTTCTTTTTCCTCATACAAACAGCATCCCTTGTTTAAAGAGGTCGTTTTATATAGTTTGTGAAATAAAAGGCGGATAATTTTGGCACAAAGCAATAGTCTGAGAGAAAATAAAAGTAAGGCGATATGTCTTTGATCACTTTTCATGTGAATGAAAGATTCATTTATGTATTAAATACTGCACTACAAAGATACACTATTATTGTTTTATTTTGATAATTTTTCTAAAATTTTTCTTGCTGTTTTGCAGAGATTTATAAATTAAATGGGGGTAAAGGCTGAAAATAGGTTAAATTTAGGAAGGATTTCGGCTTTTATTTTACTTTTTTATTTCTTTCGAAGCGACAAAATAATACTCTTTATTGCTGTAAAAGTAGTTTTTAAATTCGTGGATATCTAATGCCGCTTTTTTATTGATAAAAGCACTAAGAGTGTAAATACTCAGTCCTATTTCTTTTAAGAAAAGATAGATGTCTTTCGGTTGAGTCTCATAATAATCGCCGGCACCTTTTCCGTATTCAAATATAATAATGGGTTGATTGGCAGTTAATAAATTTTTAGCTCCTTTTAAAACGTCCCATTCTCCACCTTCTACGTCTATTTTAATCAAATGAATGGGTTCAGTATGATGAATGATATTGTCTAAAGTTTTTACTTCTACTTTAATTTCTTCAATTATAGGATTTTTCACATCATAATGTCTTTTTTTAAGTCCGCTGTAGGCAGGTGCATTTGTTACGAGTTGAAAAGCGGATGTGCCGTTTTTGTCCGATAAAGCATAGGGATAGATAAGGGCTTTTTCTCCGTATTTTTCTTGCAGGTGTTGATAAAGATAGGGAATGGGTTCAAACGCATAATGTTTTCCTTTAGGTGCTAATTGTAGCATTTGTTCTAATATTTCTCCTTTATGGCAGCCGATATCAATGCAATTGCTGTCGATTTGAATATGTTGTTGAAGTATTTTTCTTGTAAGTCTATCGTATTTAAGATTTTTTGTTATATCAAAATGCAGTAAAATAAGCATTTCTCTTAAAATTATTTTCAACTTCTGCATATTGTAAATGTATTTATAGTCAATAGAATTATTGTTTGAGCCATGCTAAAGCAAAAGTTTTGTCTTTTTCTATTTGCTGTTTGAGTGCTGCCATATTATCCAACTTTTGTTCGTCTCTTATGAAAAACAAAGGGGTAATGCGAAGATTTTTCGAGTATATATCTTCATTAAAATCAAATATATGTATTTCAACTCTTAAATCGGAATACTGTAATGTGGGGCGAACTCCTACATTGAGTAAGCCGTAATATTTTTTGTTTTCTATGTTTACTTCAGCAATATATACTCCTTTTTTTGGCGGAATAGTAGGGGTGTCGATATTGGCAGTAGGAAATCCGAGTTTTCGTCCGATTTGATTTCCTTTTATTACTTTTCCTTCAAAAGACGGATAGCTTATTTTACTATTCATTGCTGAGAATTTGTTGAGTTTATCATTTCTAAAAATTCTTTTTCCGTAATCAAAGGGATGCCCAATCGGATGGCTTTTTCAAGTTTGGAAGGTCCCATGTTTTCGCCGGCAATAATGAAACTTAATTTATTGGATACGCTATTCAAAAGTTTACCTCCGTTTTCTTCGATTAAATTTTCAATCTGCTTTCGAGCTTGCGGTGTGCCAAAATTTCCGCTTACCACAAAGCTAAGTCCTTCCAATTTATTAGATGCGGTGCTGTGGCTTAGTTCAAATTGCAATCCGCTGTTGATTAAATCTTTTATTGTTTTTATATTGTCTTCTTCTTTGAAAAAATCCAATATGCTTTCGGCGATTTTTTCGCCTATATCTTCTACTTCGATTAGTTCGTCAAATGTAGCTTGTTGCAGAGCCTCAATGTTTTTAAAATGAAGGGCTAATTTTTTGGCAGAAGTTTCTCCTACATAACGTATCCCTATAGCAAACAACACTTTATCGAAAGTCTTTTTTTTAGATTCTTCAATTCCGTTAAGAATATTTTCTACTGTTTTTTCTCTAAAACTAACGGTGCGTTCTTTGTCGTTTGTAAAATATGTTTTTTCTAAACCTATCAAATCTTCTTTTTTCAAATGATAGAGGTCTTCGATGCGAGCTATTCGTTTTTCGTTGACCAATAAATCAATTTTTCCTTCGCCAAGACTATCTATATTCATGGCTTTTCGGCTGATAAAATGCTCTATACGTCCTTTGATTTGCGGCGGACAATTTTTGCTGTTGGGACAATAATGGGCTACTTCTCCCTCTTTTTTTATTAGTTGAGTACGACATTCGGGACAATGTGTGATGAAATTCACTGCTTTTGTATTTTGATTTCTTTGCTGCACATCAACACCTACAATTTTCGGAATAATTTCACCTCCTTTTTCTACGTAAACAGTGTCGTTGTCGTGAATGTCTAATTGTGAAATGAAATCGGCATTGTGTAAAGAGGCACGTTTTACAGTAGTTCCGGCAAGTTGTACGGGTTCTAAATTGGCAACCGGTGTAATAACTCCCGTTCTTCCTACTTGATAAGTAATGTCTAAGAGTTTTGTTGCTACTTGCTCGGCTTTGAATTTATAGGCTATTGCCCAACGAGGATTTTTACTTGTAAATCCGAGTTGAGATTGCTGAGAGTATTCGTTTACTTTTATTACAATTCCATCTATATCAAATGGTAACGAATGTCGTTTTTTGTCCCATTCGTTGATAAAATCTATAATTTCGTTGAAACTGTAGCACAAGCGAGAGTGAGAAGAAGTTTTAAACTTCCATTGTTTTAATAGCTGTAGGCTGTCGTAATGATTGTTGATGTCTGATAATTCGGTTGATAGATGATAGATATAACAATCGAGTTTACGTTTTGCAACTTCAGCCGAATCTTGTAGCTTCAAACTTCCGGAAGCAGCATTGCGGGGATTGGCAAAAGGTGTTTCGCCCATGTCTTCTCGTTCTTCGTTGAGTTCGTTGAAAGCCGTATGGGGTAAAAAGATTTCTCCTCTCACTTCCAATAAAGGGGGAACATTTTCTTGAAGACTTAAGGGTATTGTGCGTATAGTTCTTACATTAGCGGTGATGTCGTCGCCCCAAATGCCGTCGCCACGTGTAATAGCTTGCTCTAATTTTCCGTTTTTATAAATCAAAGCAATGGCAACTCCGTCAATTTTCAGTTCACATACATAGGCTATTTTATTTTCGTTCAAGCCGTTTTCCACACGCGAAATAAAAGCAGCCAATTCCGATTGATTATAGGTGTTGCCAAGCGAAAGCATGGGGGTGCTGTGTTTAACATTTTTAAAGTTCTTAGTAATCTCACCACCTACGCGTAAACTTGGACTGTTGGGCAATATATATTGAGGATAAGCCTGTTCGAGTGCTATTAGCTCTTCCAACATTCTGTCGAAATCATAATCGCTAATAGTAGGCGTATCTAAAGTGTAATAGTTGTAATTGTGAAGATTTAATTCTTTCACTAATTGTTGAATACGCTCTTTAATATCCTCCATGGTAAAACAAACAAAATTTATTCTTTTATAATTTTGATACTATGATAAATCTTATTGTTTTCTTTGATTTGTAAAAAGTAAAATCCTTTTGCAATATGCGATAAATCCATACGACTAATAGTTTCATTGATTGGTTGATGTTGTAAAACTCTCCCTGTTAAATCATAAAGTGTAGCTTCATAAGTTGCGGTATTGATATTTTTTAGTGTGATATCAATATAAGAAGAGGTGGGATTGGGATAAATGCTAATGCTGTTGTTTGTATTATCAAATCCTGTAATTCCAACATTGACAGTTAAGAATAAATGAATAGTACTATCGCACTCATATTGATTTAAGACGGTACGTTGAGTTTTGTAGAGTTGTGTAGTAACGGTATCGGTATTAATGCTAAATCCATGTTTATTGTATATTTCTCCTTTGTTAATAGCATCATATACAATAGTATCGTTTTTGGGATGCACATTAAGTGTTAGATGTATAATACTATCACAACCGTATTGATTG
>JAAYQB010000159.1 GCA_012519525.1 Bacteroidales bacterium
TAACCTACAACGCAATAAACTCGCAATACGCTGTAAAACAAAGTCTCCCCCTTGGGGGAGATTTAGAGGGGTTTTACGCCTTTAACGCCAAAGAATTAGACGAAGAAAACGGCATGTATTACTACTCAGCTCGTTATTATGCACCGCCTACGTTTATTAGCAGGGACCCGCTGTTTGAGAAGTATCCAAGCATTTCACCGTATACCTATTGTGGAAATAATCCTATAAAATACATTGACCCTGATGGTCGATGGGTTCCGGGATTAAGTGAAGATGGACAAGTAACATATACTGCGGAAAAAGGAGATAATATGAGTACTTTCAGGCAACAATATGGACTTAATGCAAAAACAGCAGGTCAAATTTTGGGTAAATCTGGAATCACCAATGATAATCAGATAAAAGCAGGGAAAACTACTATTTCGGGTGAGACAGTTAAAGGTGTAACAGGAAATGAAGTATTAAAAGGAAGTTGGGGGAATATGACTAATAATCAAAAAGCAAATCAAATTGTATTTGCTATTGCTCATAGTGTTAGTAAAGGAGAAGGAAGTTTTGACATGAAAGATTATATGACAGGATTTCAAGTAGGCGGTGGTGGAGTAAATTTAAGTAATGTAAGTTTACCTACAAGTGAGGGGAATATTCCTATCCAAAATATATCTTTTGGAGCCACTTATGAATATACAAAAGTACAAAACTCTCCCATATATAAACAAGATGACCGTGTTAATAAATCAATATATGATTTTAGAACTGCGGCAGGTAAAGGATATAGACCAATGATAATGTTTACATTAGACAGTAAGTATTCTTCAAAATTCGAGAAAGTTATAAAATATAAATAATCAATATTATGAAAGTCTTATTGCTTTTTTTGTTTTTGTTAATCAAGTTAAATTTTGCTTTTTCTCAAAAAGAGATAGCTATTGATGCTTTTGACATTTCAATTTTATCCTCTTATAATGTAATTCTATCTTCTTCAACTGATAAATTAATCAATTTTTTAGGGAAGCCCAATAACTTTTCTTTAAATAGAATTGCCCGATGTGTAGAAGATGGTATAAGAAACAATGAAAAAGACTTTAAATACGATGCTATTTTTTATACTGATCTTCGTTTAGCATACATAATACAAAATGATAATGTAAGCCTTTGGAGTATTTATTTTGATGAAAAACATAGATTGTCAATAGAACATCCTCTAATAACCTTTGATAAGGATTTACATATTGAAAATTTTATTAAAGTATTTCAAATCAATGAAGATAGAGTTGCTTTAATTAATGGAGGATTAGTTCCTTTTGAAGCCTCATATAAAGATAAGTACTATTGTATA
Organism: Bacteroidales bacterium; assembly: GCA_012519525.1. Lineage (GTDB taxonomy): Bacteria > Bacteroidota > Bacteroidia > Bacteroidales > WCHB1-69 > UBA5266. The sequence continues at coordinate 1,340 of JAAYQB010000159.1, forward strand.
ACATTTGTTTGTGTTGGAACTTGTGATGAACTTTTATCATTTTATTTCAATAAGAACGGTTATCTTAGAGCAATTTATTTCCCTTTGCAAATTGGTAATGTATCAAAATAGGTAGTGTACCATTTTATGCTTTTAAAAATCAAAACGAGAGTAAATGATAAAAATGAGAGTGAGCAAAAAATCTTATAACAAAAAACACTATCTTTGCAAAATAAAATAACATAAAAAATGCACTTAACCTACAACGCAATAAACTCGCAATACGCTGTAAAACAAAGTCTCCCCCTTGGGGGAGATTTAGAGGGGTTTTACGCCTTTAACGCCAA
>JAAYQB010000160.1 GCA_012519525.1 Bacteroidales bacterium
ATTATGTGTGATTTCGGTTGCTTTTTCCAATGATAGTGTCGATTTCTCTGCATGCAAAACACGTTCTAACTCCTTGTAAATACTATATGCAGCGAAAGCTACACAAATATGAGCTTCTATTCTATTTTGTAGACGATGGTAAATGGGACGTATTAGTAAATCTGTTTTCGACATGCGAAATGCCCGTTCTATGTACCACAAGTTCCTATAACTAACTATCACTTCCTTAATTTTGTTACAACTACTTATTCAACGGCTTCATCTTTGTTAAAACCAAAAAGTTTTTTCTCTAAACCTGATAATCTTTCAATTTAATGTTTACCAATTAGTTCCAATTTTTCTATTTCGTGCCACATAGTGGCACAACCAATGGTTTTCACCACTTTATAGCGTCCTCTATCCTTGCTAACTATCTGAATAGAAGTGTTTCCAAACTTATTTTTCTTCTTTCTTATAAACATACATTTTTATTCGGGACACCCAAATAACGGAAAAAACGATTATATATTGTTGATTATTAGTTGTCTATATGGGTATCCCGAAAAAGTGCGGAAAACAAGAAATGTTATAAGTGGAAAACTCTTTATAATAAATAGCTTTGTGTTTTTATAAGTGTTCATTGCATTAGATACATTGCTGGATACAATTACTTTCTTGTTTTTCAAATTCTAAAGTTGCATGTGTGATTCCAATCTTAGCTAATTTTTGTTTTACATTTTGTTTTACTATTTCCATATCTTTCATATCTTCTAAAATAATATGTACAGTTAAAGCGTTTTCGGTTGTGCTTAAAGCCCAAATATGTAAATGATGAATATTGATTATTTGTTTTTCGGCAAGTATTATTTTTTTAATTTCTTCAATATCAATAGTGGTTGGTACTCCGTCTAAAGATAATAGAATACTATCTTTTAAAAGATTCCAAGTAGAAATCATTATAACGCAGGCTATTCCTATTCCAATGATTGGGTCAATAATATACCAACCTGTAAATAAAATTAAAACTCCCGATGCTACTACTCCTAATGATACTAAAGTATCTGCCATCATGTGTAAATAGGCTCCTTTTATATTTAAATCTTCGTCTTTCTTTTTTAAAAATAAAAGAGCTGTAAATAAATTAATAATAATCCCAACACCCGCTACCCAAGCAATTACATTGCCTTCTACCGTTTTAGGATGATATAATTTATTGATACTTTCGGCAATAATAAATCCTACAGCAATTAATAAGATAACAGCATTGGATAAAGAAACTAATACGGTACTCTTTTTATATCCATAGGTATAATTCTTTTTGGCTGACAATTTGGATAAACGAAAGGCTAACATTGCCAATAGCAAACTGGCTATATCACTCAAATTATGCCCTGCATCAGAAAGCAATCCCATAGAATCGTAGTATATTCCTGCCGTAAATTCAACAATAACAAATAGTACATTCAGCAAAATACCGATAATAAATGCTTTGTTTAAACTAATATGTTTTGTGTGCTGATGATGTGAATGATGTTTCATATCTTTATTATTCTTTTTGACATTGGCGATAAAGTTCTAAAAAACGTTCTCCAATAATATTGGCTGAAAAATGACGAATAACATAATCTCTTATAGTAGTGGGAGAATATTGATGAGATGTATCGCAAAGAAAATTCATTTTTTCATAAAGAGCATCTTCATCTTTCAGTTTTATGACAATTCCTCGTTCATTGTTTAACATTTCGGGAATAGCACCCGTATGCGTTGCCAAAACGGGAATTCCACATGCCAACGCTTCCATAACAACGCAAGAAAAAGTTTCAAAATTAGAAAACATTACTAAAAAATCAGAATTAGCATAATAATCGGCAAGTTCTTCCATCGTTTTTTTTCCGTGAAATACAATGACTTCATTCAAATTATTTTTCTCGATAAAAGCTATATATTCTGTTGGCGGATAATCATGTACAACATTGAGAACAAAATCGTTTCTAACTTCTCTTAACCTCTTTATTCCTCTTAAAATTCCTGAAAAATTTTTTTCTTCATCGTTCAAAGACGAAACATGTAGCAAGTGTTTTTTTGTTGTTATCTTTTTTTCTTGAAGCTTAAATAAATCAACATCAACTACATTTGGAATTACATAAATCGTTTGTTTAATTCCGAAATTTTCCATGTTTTCTTTTAAGAGAGCACTCACCGCAGTAATAGCGCTTGCATGCTGAGCAATGGATAAGATGTCTTTTTTTATTTTATTTTTATTTAAACGGGTATCTTCCGGATTATAAATTGACCAATGTTCTGTTAGTAAATAAGGTAGCTGATAACGAAATTTCCAATACAAAGCAATTTTGCCGGCAGGCAGTGCTACATGAAGATGTACAAGGTCGGGATTGAAAATATTTTTTCTTATATAAGCCAAACCCCAATTATAAGCTTTAAATATTCGGTATCTGTTAATTGTCTTATTCAGATAACGGAAAAAAGAACGAAACGCTTTTATTTTCACTTCAACGTGAATGTAAATTCCTTCTGTTTTAACAATTGTTTTTTTTGATAAATGAGTTTCTAAATCAACTGTTAATAACACGGAAGGGCATAGAGATGCTATTGATTGAATATGACGAACACAAAAATTCCCTTTTGTCGGCTCGTCTGCTGTAGGTTGCCAACTTAATAAATGTACTATATGAATAGGCTTTTGAGTCATTCTATTGTTTATGTCGTAGGATTTTTTTTATTTCGTTTGTTAAAATGGATAAATCGTTAGAAGTAATTTTCAAGTCTCTTACTTTCACTTTTGCATCTTTTATAAACTTGAAAAAAGTATAGGTGAAACTAACCGTATAAGAGAGAGTTGTAATTCCTGCTATAGACATCAACACATCCATATAAGGCATACTGATAAAAACGGGAATCAATGCCAATCCTATTCCGGCAGTAATTATTAAGCCGATAATCGATGCATAAGTATTGATTTTATATAAGCCAAAACTTGAAAAATAATGTGAAATAATAGTGTTACACGAAAATAAAATAATACCAAAAGCTAAAACATATAAGATTTGCTTTACTTCAAAAAATTCAGCACTAAAAATAAATGCTATCCAACTAGCAGGGATTAATACCAATAAAAAAGTCGCTATTAACGAAAATACAAAAACCAACTTTAAAAATGCGAATGTTAGTTTTTTAGCATATATTTTATTTTCTTTACTATTTGAAATACGTGCGTATTGAACTGTTGCCATACTTTTAGGTAAAATCCAAACGGCTTCGGATAATTTAGTCCCTAAATCAAATACTCCCAAAGCTTTTCTTCCCGAACAAAATTCTATAATGTAATAACTTAAACGATAATTTAATAGTTGAGCAAAATTAGCAATTTGTATGGCAAAGCCATACGTCAACATTTGTTTTAAAAGAGAAAAACTATTTTTTAAATTTGTAATTTTAATGTTTTTCCAAACATAAGGAATACTAATAACAGCCATTAATACATAAGACAATAAGTAAGCATAAATATAAGATGCGACATTTTTAATATTAAAAAAATACAACAATATCAGCATTAATCCTAATTGAAAAATAATTTGTAAAACAGCTAAAACATTATATATTTTTATCTTTTCAACTGCTAATATAAAAAGAGAATGAACATAGTAAAATGAGAAAAAAATAGAAACCAATAATAAATGCCATACATACTCGTAAGGAATTAATCGAAAAATAAAAAGAAGAAAAGTTCCTATTATGCTTATCAATACATTAAACCCATAGGATAAAAAAATAAGGTGAAAAGCATTATGACGAGGTAGCATATATACAAGCGAAGGACCTCCTACAAAAGAAGTTAAATTTTGGATAATTGTTAATCCTAAAATAAACAATCCAATAGTCCCTACTCCCTGTGCCCCAAACTCATGCGAATTGATAAGTACAATTCCAAATGCAATGAGAGTGCAAAAAATACGCGATCCAAATGTTCCTATTACTTTTTTTAGCATAATATGTGCTTTAATGCGCTTCTAACCAATTATCTCCCGATTTTATATCTATTTCCAAAGGTACCGTTATGGGCATCGCATTAATCATTCCATCATAAACAATAACTTTTACTTCTTCTAATTCAGGCTTATATACATCAAGAACTAATTCGTCATGAACTTGCATAGTAATAAAAGAACGTAAATTACGTTTTTCTATTTCGTTATGAATTTTTATCATTGCCAATTTAATCATATCGGCAGCCGAACCTTGAATAGGGGCATTAATAGCGTTGCGTTCGGCAAAACCCCGTACGATAGAATTCTTAGAATGAATATCTCTTATGTAACGCCGACGTTTCAATAGTGTTTCAACATAGCCATGCTGTTGTGCAAATGCTTTTTGATTTTCCATGTATTGCTTGATTTTCGGATATTTATCAAAATATTGATAAATTATATCAGCGGCTTCCTTACGTGAAATATTTAATCGTTCGGATAATCCAAAAGCAGACATTCCATAGATAATTCCAAAGTTGACGGTTTTAGCATTTCTTCTCATTTCACTAGTAACTTCCTGCAATGGAATAGCGTAAATTTTAGATGCTGTAGCAGCATGAATATCTTCTCCGTTGCAAAACGACTCAAACATACTTTCGTCTTGACTCATAGCGGCTATTAAACGTAATTCTATTTGTGAATAATCGGCAGCAAGAATTGTAAAATCATCGTTAGCAGGGATAAATGCTTTTCTTATTTCACGCCCTTCGTCATTACGAATGGGAATATTTTGAAGATTAGGATTGCTTGAACTTAAACGTCCGGTCGCTGTAATTGTTTGATTAAAAGAAGCATGTACTCTTCCTGTTTTTTTATTGACTAAATTGGGAAAAGCATCGGCATAAGTAGATTTTAATTTTATCAATCCTCTATAATCTAAAATCAAAGGGACAATAGGATGTTTGTTTTTTAATTTTCGTAAAACATCTTCTCCCGTTTGGTATTGTTTGGTTTTTGTCAACTTAGCATTTTCAATGATTTTTAATTTTTCAAATAAAATAATGCCCAATTGCTTGGGTGAGGAAATATTGAAATCTTCTCCTGCATATGCGATTATTTGACTTTCAATTTCTTGGGATTTAAATTGTAATTCTTCCGAATATGATTTTAAAAAATCAATATTAATGCGTACCCCCTTTTGTTCCATGCTTGCTAAAACAGGAATTAAAGGCATTTCAACCTCTTTAAACAATGAATATCCTTCAACTTCTATCAATTGTTTTTCAAGGATATGGAATAATTGCAAGGTTATATCTGCGTCTTCGCATGCATAATCTTTTACCTGTTCGATTGGCAATTGATTAAGAGTTATATTTTTATTGCCTTTACCAACTAAACTTTCGTAAGTAATGGTATTATAATTTAAATAGCTCTTTGCCAGTAAATCCAAGTTGTGTCGCATTTCGGGTTCGATGACATAATGCGCTAACATAGTATCAAAGTTATCTCCTTTTATTTCAATTTGATAACGAGCTAATACTTGTATATCAAATTTAAGGTTTTGAGCTATTTTTTGAATGTTTTTATTTTCAAAAATAGGTTTTAACACTTGTACCCAGCGATAAGTTTCGGCATATGTATTAGGAAATTGAATATAAAAAGCTTTGTGAGCTTCAAAAGCTATCGATAGCCCAATCATATTTGTATTGATAATATCTAGGCTATCTGTTTCCGTATCAAAACAAAAAGCAGTCGTTTTTTCTAATATTTTTTTTAATTCTTCAAGCTGATGAAATGTATCTATTAATTGATAATCATGTTTTGTATTATAAATCGAATAGCCGGAAAAAATTTCTTCGTTCTTTACTTCTTCTTCAGGAAATAGTAAAGTAGGCATTCCTACTCCCATAGTTTCTTTTTTCTTTACAGAAAAATCGGTAAATATTCTTTGAGCAAGGGTTCTAAACTCTAATTCATCAAAAATATTTTTTAAGACATCAAGATTAGGCTCTTTGTATTTTAAAAGTTCTTCATTAAAATCAATAGGGACATCTAATAAAATGGTTGCCAACATTTTTGAAAGAATTGCCATTTCTGTTCCTTCTTCAATTTTAAGTCGTAATTTTTCGCTCGATACTTTGTCTACATTTTCTATAAGAGATTCGATTGAACCGAATTCACTAATTAATTTGATGGCTGTTTTTTCACCTATTCCTTTAATGCCGGGAATGTTATCGGAAGTATCTCCCCATAATCCTAAAAGGTCAATTAATTGTTCGGGATATTGTATGCTATATTTTTCACAAATTTCCTTAACTCCCAAAATGCTAATACCACTCCCCATATGTGCGGGCTTATACATAAAAATATTGTCAGAAACCAATTGCCCATAATCTTTATCAGTGGTAACCATATAAACCTTAAAGTTTTCTTTTTCAGCTCTTTTTGCAATAGTTCCAATAATATCGTCTGCCTCATAACCCATTAACTCTAATATTGGAATCTGAAAAGCTTCGATAATGGCACGTATATAGGGTAAACTTTGCACTATATCTTCCGGTGTACTTTCTCTATTTGCTTTATAGTCTGCAAAATCAACTTGACGTAAGGTAGGTCCAAAAGTATCGAAAGCAACCGCAATATGAGACGGCTTTTCTTTTTTTATAATTTCGTATAAAGAATTGGTAAATCCTAATATGGCAGATGTATTTTGTCCTTTTGAATTAATGCGTGGGTTTTTATTCAATGCATAATAAGCTCTGTATATTAAAGCCATTGCATCTAATAAAAACAATTTTTTTTGAGATGGTTGCATGTGATAATTATTGATAATATAAAAAAATACAAAAGTACATGTTTTTTTTATAAAAACTAAAATAAAATAAGAGGTATTGAATATGTTTGAAAACAAGCAATATTTACTTATATATCACCTTATTATAATTTAATATTATAAATTATTAAAATAATTATTTGTTTATGTTAAAATTAATTATAAATTTGAAGTTCAAATCAAAAAAAAATAAAAAAAACTAATTGAGTTAAATTCAAGTCATTATAAAAGTAAGATTTTGATTAAAATAACAATAATATTGTTTAAATTAAACGAATAGAGGTTAAATGGTATAAATTTATAAAAAAATGAGAAATATGAAAAAGATTTTATTTTTTGTTGCAATTTTTACAGTTTGTGCTTTCAATCTTCACTCTCAAGTAGTAGTAGGAAAGCAAAATTTTGATAGTATTGTCAACTGGACGGTAAGTCCGAGCAACTCATGGGTTGCCAATACTTCTTACTATGTAAGTAGTCCTAAATCATATCATGGATATGTTCCTAATCAGTTAAATGACTCGATTATGCTTACAACACCATTTTACGATTTTTCTCAATATAAACATGTGTGGTTAAGTTTTAGCCATATCTGTAAAATTGCCGGCAGTGATATTGCACATATTGAAATGCAAGAAAGTCATACAGGAGCTCAGTGGAAAAAAATCCCTTCGACATGTTATTTAGGAAGCAATCCTTCAGCTTATGCAATGCAAGGATTTAATCATAATAGCTATAGCGACTGGCAACCATCTGATTCGCTAGTAACTCCTAATAATTCATGGTGGAAAGAAGAACGCTTTGATATTTCAGCAGAAGCAGGTTGGGGAAATGTGCGATTTCGATTCAAACTGAAAAGAGGAACAACGGTAGGCACCCAATTTGCCTACGGTTGGTTAATTGACAACTTTGAAGTAAGAGGAGGTCAACATGAATTAGACCCTCCTATTTTGACATTAATCCCTCCCATTCTTAAAGATACCGTTTATGGAGTAGGTCCTTTTGATATTAGGGCAAATGTAATTGATGCTGAAGATAGTTTGGTTAAATTATCTTACACTATCAATGGAGGAACTCCTGTGCAAGTTGTTATGAAGAAAGAAAATGCTACAACATTTTCTTGGACTATTCCACAACAAGTATATGGAACAAATATAGCATATACCGTTAGAGCAGAAGATTCGGTCAGTAATTCCATTTCCGAATCACACACATTTGTTAACGTAAGACATCCTTCAAGTCCTAACAATCCTAATGGAGCAGCAATGTATTCTATTGATACTCCTTATACGATGAAAGTAGTGGCAAATGTAAGTCTTCCGGTTTATATAAAAATAAAAAATACAGGACTTAATAACTTAACTTCAGCTACAGTTTATTGGAGTGTGAATGGGGTTTTAAAAACAAGCTACAATTGGACAGGCGGAAATTTACCCGTAGATTTTGCTTCTTCTTCATTCTATTTAGGGAGTTACACGCCTTCTCTAGGATATGATACGATAAAAGTATGGGTAAAAAATCCTAACGGTGTTGCCGATCCCATTGTAAATGATGATACTTTATCTTTTATTACTTTCGGATGTAACACTATTTTCAGTGGAGTTTATACCATTGGTGGACCTTCGGGAAGTCGAAATTTCACATCTATTACAGCTGCATTGAACGAGTTGTCTTTTTGTGGTATGTCAGGAAATACAACTTTTCGAATTTATAATGGCACTTATAACGAAAATATTAACTTTACAGCTCCTATAGAAGGAATGGGACAAAACGACACCATTACTTTTATTTCCTCTTCGGGAAAAGCAGATAGTGTCATTATTTATTCAACAAGCTCTGCTGTTACTCTTTCCAATGTATTTAATTTCGTATTCAAAAAAATAACTCTTAATGTTGTTA
>JAAYQB010000016.1 GCA_012519525.1 Bacteroidales bacterium
AACCGCAAAGAACGCAAAGAGTTTACGCAAAGAACGCAAAGAAACTCTGCGACCTTGGCGCATTCTTTGGGAACTCTGCGGTAAAAAAAACAAAAGAGAGGTAAATATTTATTTTTTATTGATTGAAACGAATAAATGTATACTTTTGCAACATGAAAAAATAAAAATATTAACAAATAAAAAAAACTGTCCTAATAGAGGGGGACAGTTAAGTTTATGGAGATGAAAAATAAAAAAGTAATAAGCATTTTAGCCTTTTTTACATTAATGCATTTCAATGTATATACTCAAACAAAGAATATTCTAAATGATATGGTTGACTCTCTTTTAATTTCATTAAATGAGATAATCATCAATGATTTTCAAAAAGACTGCCTATATGTATCGGAACGTTCATGGATTGGCTTTGGCGAATCCTTTGTATTTGAAGTTGTATTTGATTCGAACACATCTTATATATTTACAATACAAAGGGCATCGAATTCAATGCAAAAAAAATATCATAAACAATCAAATTTGTTTTACTCATTAAAAAAAAGATATAAATGGACCATATTTAGGGATTTTGTCGAAAAGAATGAAAAGTGGCCTATAGATTTATATGACCATTTTAGATATAAATTTTTACTGCTTCCAAAGAAAGGGGATAATTTTGAGAAAACATTCTTTGGTGAATATAATTTTAAGGTTTTAAATAATAAAATTATTATTAATAATAAAAAAATAAAACAGTTAGATGATTTAAAAACAATAGAAGAGACATACAATGCTAATTTATAAATGATTATATATCACAAATATTCATATAAACAGTAAAGAATAATATTTGTAAGAAAATCATTTTATACGGCATAATTAAATAATTATGTATTTTTGCAAAAAAATAACATTATGAACAAAGGCAGTAAAGACAGAAAGAGGCAAAGCATTTATGTTTACCCTTCTAAAGTTTCTCAAATGGGGAAACTTGTGAAAAGTATTAGAACCAACTTCAAATACACTCTTAGAACGAAGAACTTAGAATATATTTTGAGAGTTAGAGTTTTTATTATTTTATCATTGTTTTTCATTGTAATGCAATCTTTTTCACAAAACACTAATTATACTTATGCCATTTTTCGCTATGAAGATCCTGATTCTATTGTAATGAGAGTAGTGGGAATTCCAGGATATAATTATGCTCAAATTAATAAACCTAATTGTAGAGTGTATATTGAAGATAGTGCATTTGTCAATAAGTTAATTAATCGACTTAACAAATTAACAATTGATACTAATAACACAACCTATTTACAATTAGATGTAGCTTATCAATTGATTTGCCTTAAAACTGGTTATGGATATGATGTTTTTAATTCTTCGGCTTATGGTAATAGTTTATATCCTCAAATGGAATTAAATGGAAAACCTATGATTTTAGATAGAAAATTACTTAAACTCTTGGATGAAATAGTGAGAATACATAAAGAATACAAAAAACCACAATTTTTTCCAAAAGATGAAATATCTAAATTATATAAGAATGAATTTTGGTAGAGTTTTTTCGTAATGCAAATAACGTCGTAAAGTCAAAAAAAAGTAAAAAAACAACAACTTCTATAACAAAAAATACTATTTTTGCAAAACGAAACAAAAAAAAATGCACTTAACCTACAACGCAATAAGCTCGCTTTAGAGGGGTTGTTAGTGGACGCTGAGGCTTGGTTACTGAGCTTGTCGAAGTACTCGAAGCGTCCATTCGTAATTTTTAATTGTTTATTCGTAATTGTTCATTCTTTTCAACCGCAAAGGACGCAAAGATTCTACGCAAAGAACGCAAAGAAACTCTGCGACCTTGGCGCATTCTTTGGGAACTCTGCGGTAAAAAAATAAAAGAGAGGTAAATATTTATTTTTTATTGATTGAAACGAATAAATGTATACTTTTGCAACATGAAAAAATAAAAATATTAACAAATAAAAAAAACTGTCCTAATAGAGGGGGACACTTAAATATGAAAAGAAATATTATTTGCGTTTTTTTACTTGTACTAGGATTTAGATTATTAGGGCAAGATGTACTCTATAAATTATCGTTTACGATTAATGGAGAGAAACAAGAATTAAAGAATAATTTTACCCTTTATTTTGTTCATGTAAAAGATGGAGAAAAAATTATTTATGTACCTAAAATACAAAATGATACTTTTTATTTGTCTAATATATTATCGGAAGGTAGGAAGCCTTCGATGGAAAAGACATTTTATTATTGGATTCTAAAGTACAAGAGGAAAATATATATTATTCATTATGGAGTTTTACGTTTCTATGAAGATCCGGTTGATTTAGAAATAGTCTTTGAAACAGTTTCTCATGATAAATTTGATAAAAATAAGTGGACTGGTTCATATAGCCCAACTAATTTAGAAAATATTCAGGAATATCAAGGAATTATTCATATTTCATGGACAATTCCTGCTATTGGAATTTTAGCAACTCAAAAACTTATTGATTTAAAATACTATTTTAAGGAGGGAAAAGAATTGTTGAGTTTACCAACTCACGGTAAAAAGAAAGGATGTTGTACTAAATCTAAACGAAAAGTCGATACTAATCCAAACGGATGGGGGATTTGGGAATGAATTTGATAAGGTAATGCCCCACCTTATGCTTTTTAACCGCAAAGAACGCAAAGAAACTCTGCGACCTTGGCGCATTCTTTGGGAACTCTGCGGTAAAAAAACAACAATAGTATAACAAGAAAGAAAAAAAACTTCGCTCAAAATCTTTTTATCTAATTTATTCCTCTAATCGGTTATTGGAATCAAGTAGTAATTCATCGTTTTTCACTGTTTTGTCTATCAGGCGTTGGTCGAGTGACTTGCTGGTATTGGCACCTAATTTTTTAATGTTTTCCATACGTCCGATAATGGTATCGCCTTTTTTAGTGGAAGTTGTAAGTTTATTCATAGCGGCATCATAATCAGCCTTTGTTGCTTTGATACGCTCGCCGATTTTAATTAAATCTTCGGTGAAAAGCACAAATTTATCGTATAGCATTCCACTTTCTTTGGCAATGTCCAATACGTTTTTTTTCTGATTTTCTTGTTTCCAAATAAACGAAACGGTACGCATACTTGCCAAAAGGGTAGAAGTAGAAACCAATACAATATTTTTAGCCAAAGCTTTGTCGAACAAATCGGGGTCGTTTTGCAAGGCTAATGTTAAGGCAGGTTCCAAAGCGAAAAATAAAAACACAAAATCAGGGGAATTAATACCGTATAAAGACGGATAATTTTTACTGCTAAGGTCTTGTATATGCTGATGAATGCTGTTGATGTGTTGTTTTAAAAAAGTGTTTTTTTCGTCATTGTCTTCGGAGTTAAAATGTTTTTCGTAGGCAACAAGCGATACTTTGCTATCGATAATAAAATTTTTACCTTCGGGAAGTTTAATGAGGTAGTCCGGTCTTAAAATATTGCCGTTTTCCGTTCTAAAACTCTGCTGAGCAATAAAATGCACGCCTTTTTGCAAGCCTGATTTTTCCAATAATCGTTCCAATTGCATTTCGCCCCAATCGCCTTGAGTTTTGCTGTCGCCTTTGAGTGCCAATGTTAATTTTTGAGCATCTTCGCTCATTTGTTTGTTAATGTTAATAATATTTTTTAGTTCTTCGCGTAAACTTGCTTTTTCACGCGTCTCGTTGCTGTAAGTATCTTCTACTTTTTTTTCAAAATTTTGAATTTTTTCTTTTAAAGGATTAAGAATATTGCCGATTTTTTCTTCGTTGAGTTCCGAAAATTTCTTGGTTTTTTCTTCTAAAATATCGTTGGCTAAAAGACGAAATTCTTTGTTTAGTTTTTCGTGCAGATTTTCAATATCTGTTTTTTGCTGTTCTAATTTTTCTTCCAATGTAGCATTAATGGCTTTGTATTGTGCTATTACAGAAAGGTTTCCTTTGATTTCGTTGTTGTTGCTTTCAATAGTTGCTTTGTAGTCTGCTATTTCTTTTTGTAAATCGTCAATGCGTGCTTGCATTGATTGCTGCATTGCTTTTAATGGGATTACATCTTCTGCATTTTGTTTTAATTCTTTGTTTTGTTTATGGAGCAATACATATACTATTGCTGTGGATATGAGACCCAATCCTAATCCTAAAAGTAAAAATACTATGTTCATCGCTTTTTATTTATTATTTGCAAAGGTACAAAAAAGTTGCATAGAGTGGGAGAGGAAAACATTACATCTTAAAAAATCGCAGTTAAAATTTTGCCGTCAACAGCTGTGTTTTTATTGAATAAGGAGGCTTAAAATAATAAAATAGGAAAAAAAGAGTTTAAAATAAAAAAGAAATTTGTTTTTATAGCTCAATAATATCGGATAAGCATGCGCTATTTTGTACATTTAGCATACAATGGGTCAAAATATTACGGTTGGCAAATGCAAGCCAATCGGCTGAGTGTGCAAGAAGTGCTTACGACTGCTTTTAAGGTTTTATTAAAAGAAGAAATTACACTTACGGGGGCGGGTAGAACCGATGCGGGAGTGCATGCTCGGTGTTTTTATGCTCATTTCGATACGGAAAAAGTATTTACTGCGGATGAAATAAAAAAAACAGTATATAGCTTAAATAGTTTTTTACCTTCCGATATTACTGTTTATAATTTGTTGGCGGTAGCTGCCGATGCTCACGCTCGTTTTGATGCCATTGAGCGTACTTATCGCTATTATATAACGACATGCAAAAATCCTTTTGTTTTAGATACGGCTTATCGTATTTATTTTCATCCTGATATACTTACTATGAATGCTTGTTGTAAAGAGCTTTTATTGCATAGCGATTTTACAAGTTTTGCCAAATTACACAGCGATACTGCTACGAATAATTGCCAAATTACACATGCTCTATGGGAAGAGGAAAATGATTTATTGGTGTTTACAATTACTGCTAATCGATTTTTACGCAATATGGTGCGTGCTATTGTCGGGACATTGTTGGAAGTAGGACGTAGAAAAATAAGTGAAGAAGATTTTAAAAACATTATTCTTTCAAAAAACCGTTGCGAAGCAGGAACTTCGGTCCCGCCTTATGCCTTGTTTCTCGAAGCTGTAAAATATCCTTATCTACCTTAGTTTAGCACCCAAATCTTTTGTGTAAGCTGCAATTAAGTTATCCATCACTTTGTTTATTTCATCGTTAGTGAGTGTTTTGTTAGCATCTGAAATAACAAAATTGACGGCATAAGATTTTTTGTTTTCTTCTAAATTTTTTCCTTCATATACATCGAAAAGTTGAACCGATTTAATGAGGTTTTTCCCGACTTTAAATGCTATCTTTTCAATTTCTTCGTAGTTAATGTGTTTGTCTATCAATAAAGCAAGGTCGCGATGTACTTCGGGAAATTTATTGAGTTCTTTATAAATTATTTTTTTCTTATCTATCGAAGACAATAGTTTATCGCAATTTATTTCGGCGTAATACACGTTTTGCTTAATGCCGAATGAAGTTAAAACATCTTTTCTTACTTCCCCAATACTGATAATAGTTTCATTGTTGCGGCTATATTGAAGCACATTAAGCAATGCGGCATGCGATTCGAGGCTGATGGTTTGTAGGCTTTGAATGGGCAATCCGTTGATGGATAATATGTTTGAAATCATATTTTTCAAATAGAAAAAATCCAACTCTTGTTCTTTGATTTGCCACGAACCTTCGTTCAGTTGACCTGTGGCAAAAAGAGCCAAGGTGTTTTGTTGAGGAAATCGTTCGACAACGCTGTCGTTTTCCGTTGTATTAATATCTTTTTTGTAAATACTTCCGAATTCATACAGTCGTAGGTTGAAATTAGAATGATTAATATTGCGTATAATGGTTTCTAATCCCCCCAACAATAGATTTTGTCGCATGTTTTGAAGCTCTTTACTTAAAGGATTGAGCAGGTCAATGCTTTCGTCTTTATTGATAAAGTCAAAATTATTGTATTCGTTTTTTGTCAAAGAATTGTTGATTATCTCGTAAAAACCGTTGTGAGATAAATAAGAAGAGGTTTTTTCTTTGAATGCAATAAAAGGACTTTCTTCAATTGATGAAATAGTATAATGAAAGTTGGTTTTAAAACCGATGTTATTGTAGCCGTAAATGCGTAGAAACTCTTCAATAACATCTACTTCACGTGTAACGTCTTCTTTATAAGTAGGAACGGCAAGTCGAATTGCCTCGTCGGTTTCATTGATAATTTTGATTTCTAAAGCAGTAAGAATTTGTTTTACTTTTTCTTTTTCGATAGTAGCACCCACTATTGTATTTAAACGATTGAAATGCAGGTTTACTTCTTTTTCTTTAATTACTTCCGGATAAACATCTGTAATTTCGGAGATTTCACCGCCTGCTATTTCTTGGATAAGTAAGGCTGTGCGTTTTATAGCATTTACGGTGATAGACGGGTCGCAGCCGCGTTCATAACGAAACGAAGCATCTGTTTTTAGTCCGTGATGTTTAGCTGTTTTTCGAATAGAAACAGGGTTGAAATAAGCACTTTCTAAAAACACATTGGTCGTTGAAAGGCTTACACCGGAATCTTTTCCGCCAAAAACGCCTGCCATACACATAGGCTCGGTAGCGTTGCAAATCATTAAGTCGGTTTTTGTTAATGTTCTTTTTACATCGTCAAGGGTGGTAAATGACGAGTTTTCTTTTGCATTTTGTATAATTACGTGATTGCCATTGATACGGTCGGCATCAAAAGCGTGTAGGGGTTGTCCCATTTCTAACATAACAAACTGTGTAATATCCACAATATTGTTGATAGGACGTATGCCGACGGCGTTGAGCGTATGCTTTAGCCAGTCGGGCGATTCTTTTACTTTTACCTTGCTGATATATAAGCCCGTATATCTCGGACATGCTTTTGGTTCTTGAATGGTGATTCGGATAGGGTTGGGGTATGTTTTTTTTGGAAAACGACTGACATCAGGATAGGTTAAGTTAATGTTTTGTAAATGTGTTTTAATATAAGCAGCGACATCGCGTGCTACTCCTATGTGCGAGACGGCATCGCTGCGATTGGGCGTTAGTCCGATTTCAAAAACAGTATCCGTAACTACCTTAAAATACTCTTTAGCAGGCGTGCCGACAGTGGGAAAATCATTGAGAACCATAATTCCTTCGTGCGAATTTCCTATTCCTAATTCATCTTCGGCACAAATCATACCTTCGGAAGCTACATCTCTAATTTTGGATTTTTTGATAACAAAAGGCTCTCCGTTGACAGGGTGTAAAGTGGCACCTATTGTAGCTACTACTACATGCTGACCTACAGCAACATTGGGTGCTCCACATACAATGTTTAGCAATTCGGGCTTTCCGATATCTACTGTTGTTATATGCAAGCGGTCGGCATTGGGATGCTTTTCGCAAGTAATCACTTTGCCTATATACACATGTTCAAGTCCTCCCTTTATGCTTTCGTAAGTGTTTACAGCTTCCACTTCGAGACCGATATTTGTTAAAATATCGGACATTTGAGCAATAGCTAAATCAACATTGATGTATTTTTTTAACCAATTGTATGATATATTCATAAATGTTTATTTTAGTTCTTTCTTTTTTCTTGAATTGATGATATAAGTCCTCGAATTGATGTTTTTATATAATTTTCTTTGTTTTTTATTGTAATTATTGACAGGATGTAAATTTCCTCTTTGTTTTCTTTGTCTATATATTTTATGTGTCGGGTCGGTACCCATAGCCGGAAATCTGTAATTGTCTGCTTGCTTAAAGCTTCTGCGAGCTCTAGTAAAATGTATTGAAGGTAAATCGAATGAGTATTGTATGCCGATAGCAGCATAAGAAAAACCTTCAAATTTCTTTAAATCGGATTGGTATGCGTCTAATGCGTCGTTTGCAACCCAGCGATACATTAAATCGAAGGTAAATCGCCAATTTTCGCTAAAATTATAGCCGAAACCAAGTCCGAAAGGCATTGAAAATGCATGCGTAAAATTTTTCGGTTTCTCTTGGATATATTTGTTTGATTCTAAATCTAATAATGATGTTTTAAAAGCATAAACTCCCGCACCCAAATGTAGGTTTAATTGCCAATCGTCAATGTTGGTAAAAGCAAAAACATTCATACTGTTTAATAAGCTAAATTCGTGGGTGTGATAGGATTTGAATTTTAAATTCAAATGGGAATTTTTGCCTTCTATATTTCCATATAAAATATTGAATCGTAGATTCCAAGCAGGAAAAATATCGTATCCTATAGACAATTGACACATGGCATTTCGATTTTGGTAAAAATCTTTTGTGAAAGGATCGCTTATCAATAATTTATTTTTCGTATTACTTATATCTCCAAAGAAATTATTGATTCCTACATTTAATCCGACATGCCAGTTGTTTCTATTATTGCTTCCATAATATTGCCCATAGCCAACGGATAGGAAGGCATAAAGAAAGAGTAATGTACAGCTAATGCGTTTCATGTATAGGAAATATGTTTTTCTAAATCAATTTATTGTATATAATATGTGTTAAAAGGTTTTTAATCTGCAAAAATAGTTAAAATATCTTTAAAAAATGATACGATTGAGTTAAAAGCTAATATTTCTATTAAGTTTATGTTAAGAAATTATTTGCTACAAGCAAGAGTGTTTGTTTTTAGGGTGTTTACTAATTA